>JAGHSY010000119.1 GCA_018065615.1 Candidatus Colenecus caballi
GTCCATGTAATCCAGAAAATCCAGACGGTCATTACGTGAAAGCATTGGCATAATAGAGTCAGGCATATTCACGAACAGCGTCCTCAAATCAGCTGAAAATACCGGTGAAATGCAGGACAGAAACAGTATTGTTGCAAGTATTCTTTTCATAAAAACAGATTATCCGGATATTCGATATCATAAAGGAACAGTCCGTGTGCCGGAGCCGAATCACCGGCCGCACAACGGTCCAGGCTTGAAATTACGGCCTTGAAGCCGTCAATGTCCATGCGGTGGCGGCCCACCTCCATGAGCGTGCCGACAATTGCGCGGACCATATTCCTGAGGAAACGGTCAGCGGTAATGGTGAACACCCAGCGTCCGTCATCCAGGCGCTCCCACACGGCCTTTGTGACCTTGCAGTTGTTGGTCTTTGTATCTGTATGCAGTTTGCTGAAACTGGTAAAGTCAGTTGTCTCAAGCAGCATAGCAGCCGCCGTGTTCATGAGTTCAAAATCAGGCTCATTGACCAGATACCACGAATCCATGCGGTGGAATGCGCTTTTTTCAAGGCTCACGTAATATTTGTAGGTACGGCTCACGGCATCGAAACGTGCGTGTGCATCGGACTTGACAGGTACTATTCTATGGACCGCAATGTCCGGCGGCAGTATGCCGTTCAGCTTGTTCTTCATCCAGCCGCAGTCACGTGGTGTTTCCAGGTCAAAGTGCGCCACCATGAGCGCCGCATGCACCCCGGCATCAGTACGGCCCGCCCCCGTCACGCTTACGTCTTCACGCAGGAAAAGTGACAGCGACTGCTCCAGACACTGCTGTACTGACGGTGAATGCGGCTGGATCTGCCACCCGCTGTAGGCCGTCCCGTCAAACTCCAGATACATGAAATATCTCATTCCCTAATCTGCGCGGCCAGGTTCATTATATGCACGGCCACAAGCGCCGCCGTCTCAGTCCTCAGCCTTGAAGGCCCCAGTGAAACAGGCCTGTAACCGGCCTCCAGTGCCATTTTTATCTCGGCCGGTGAAAAATCCCCCTCTGGTCCGATGAGCACGCGGGCGTCATGTCCACCCACCAGCACGTCCTGCAACAGTTCCTTCCTGCCAGGTTCGCAGTGTGCAATGAACCTGTCACCTTTGAATCCGTCCTGAACCAGGTCACGGAACCTGACCATGCCCTCAAGCACAGGCAACGCAGCCTTCTGTGACTGCTTCATGGCCGACACCGCAATCTTTTCAATGCGTTCCATCTTGATGACGTCCCGTTCAGAATGTTCGGTACTGATGAACGTTATGCGGTTTACCCCAATTTCAACGGCCTTTTCCACGAACCATTCGTTGCGGTCCATGAGTTTTGTAGGAGCAACGGCAATCTGCAGGTCCCCGTTCCAGAGTCTGGGCTGAGACTCTTTTCCAAGAATGTGCACCATGCAGCGCTTTACGGTGGCCGATGTAATCTCAGCGTCATAGAAACAGCCCTTTCCATCGGTAAGGCGCAGGCGGTCCCCCTCCTTCATGCGCAGCACGCGTACGCAGTGGCCGGCCTCCTCCTGGGGCAGCTCCATGTCATCTGCTATGTCCGGTGTATAGAAAAGCCACATGGTCAGATAAGGTCTGCATCTGTTTCATCGTTCAGGCTGCGGCTGTTAATCTCATCACGCAGCCTGGCCGCAAATTCATAGTTCTCATTTGCCACAGCCTGCGCCATGGCCTCCTTCAGCACCTTTGTGCTTGCCGTGGATATTGGCAGAGAATACGCCCCGTTTGATTCCAGACGTATGCAGTTGCTCTCCAGCAGGTCCTCATCGATCATAATCGGAATGTCCTTGCGTACGGCAACGGCCAGGGCATCGGACGTGCGGCAGTCAATGAAAGTGCGGTTCCCGTCACGTTCAATGAACAGGTGCGAATAGAATATCCCGCCCTGCACCTTATATATCTCCACCCTGTAGGGGAATGCGTCCATCTGCCTCAGGGTTTCAAGATACAGGTCATAAATGCCCGGACGCGGCATACGGTAACTGTATTTGCGTATTGCTATGGCCTGAGCCTCAAGCGGCCCCACCAGCACCGGCAGGCAACGCGACCCGTCCTTCTCCCTGAGCAGTGTCACCAGCGCCAGGTCCGATGGCAAGCGGTTGAGTATCTCCCCAACGGTAAGTTCTATTTTCCTTTTCTCCTGCTCCATACTGTCGCAAAGATAGCATAAAAAAAGCCGAAAACGAGTTGTCATCCCGACAACTCGTTTTCAAATTAAATCTAATACCATGAAAAACACGTTCCAAAGATACGCGTTTTATTTATATGCAATCTTTATTCAACGTAAAAATATCACCAATTAACATTTTTTCACACATTCCTATTCTACTGAGAGGACAAGGCCCTTCAGGTATTCGCCTTCGGGATGAAAAATGTTGATTGGATGGTCTGCGGGCTGGTGAAGCTGGTAAAGTATCTTCACACTGCGGCCGGCCTGTGCAGCTGCGGTGAATACCGCCATGCGGAACTGGTCCTTGGTCACCACCTGTGAACAGGAGAATGTGAACAGAAGACCGCCCGGCCTGATTTTCTCCATTGCCTTCTGGTT
>JAGHSY010000089.1 GCA_018065615.1 Candidatus Colenecus caballi
TCCTTAGGCCTTGTATCGGATTTCTGTCCGTCAGAACAGATGTTTGCCGCCAGCTTCCTTCAGATTCCGCCTCGCGGCGGACCCCCATGCCTATGGCTGTAACATTCCCACTATCAGGGCGGTTTAGTGACTATCACCCTTTAGAGTACGTTCGTGCTGGACGAACAAACAAATGGGGGCTTCCAGATGCCCCCATTTGTTTTGCAATTATTCAGAAGTCATGTTCCTGAATGCCTCACTGAATATGAGATAACCCACATTTCCGGCAATTGTACCTTCATTCTGACCCCATAGGAATGGCCAGTCATCAAAGTTCTCAAAGTGGTCAGGCTTGCGGAACAGAAGACCTGGAGCCACATTTCCGGGTATGAATGAGAAGTCTGCACGGTTGTTTCCATAGAACACCTGCTTTGGACGCGCTGCACCGACAGCGGCCACCAGCGAATAGTTGTGGTAAGGGTGACAGCCGAACATGAAGTTTGCTGCCTTGTAAGCATAACTCTTGTCTATGATGTCCGGGAAATACAGGTTGGCAAAGCATGCCGTAGTGCCAAAACTGACAACGGAACCGCTGCCGGCCCAGTTGCCCTCACCAATGGGTACACCGTATGGATTGATGGAGTCAAAGCGCTCCATATAGTCCTTGAACTTATAGACATACGGTTTCAGCTTCTCGACATAACTGTCATCCATATATGGTATTGCATCCATGGCCGTACGTATGGTATTGCTGGCATTGCGCTCAAGAGCCGGCCACAACTGCTTCTCAAATGCCTCAAGATAGCTCTTTTCACCGGTAGCCGCATACAGCTGCAGATTGGTGGCCATATTGCCGCCGCCGTATCCTCCACGGCCGCCACGTCCGGCACCACGGCGTGACATGAGTTCCGTAGCTTCCTGCATCAGTCTCTTGGACTCCTTAAGACAGCGTGCTGCAACATCGGGATCATAATCCTTCAGGACACGGCTTGCAGCGGCAAACATTGTTGCGGCATTGAAATCCGTTGACGGATTGCGGTTGGTGAATGCCCACATGTCATCCGGGGTTCCGCTTGACTTGCCGTCCTTTGATTTTGTGTAACGGGGCAGGGACGGATCATAATGCAGACCATCTGTAATGGCTGCAGCATCACCCAGATGATGATAGTTGTAAAGGACTGAATTTGACAGTGTCGATGACATGAAACCGATGTTTTCAGCCTGCGCCAGCAGATTCAGGACACCGTGACGGATGTACTGGATAATGTCAGGAGTGCCGTCCGGACGGTGCAGGTCAACATAACGCTGCTGTTCGCTAACAAAGGTCTCGTCACGTTCATTGTGGAACAGATCCCAGTCAGCAACAAGATTCTGAACCACACTTATGTTTGAACCGGTCTCAATGTCAAAGTCACCGGCATCGAAATATCCGCCCACGTTCAGACCGGGAATCAGTTCATAGGGTTTGTATTTGGTATTGGTCTGGGCGCCCTGTGAATGAAGGTCGAAATGGTCGCTCTCCGGCGCCTGCAGATAACCTTCCTTGAAAGGTTCGCCATGCCATACGCGATAGCCTTCGTTGACTGTCATGTGGTTCATGTGGATTGGAATCCAGACATCGCTGGTGGCATCGGATATCCAGTTATAGACGGTCTTGTCAATAATGAAGTTGCCGGTGTTGAACTTGCCGTACTGAATGTAGTAAACGCCAGGTTCTGTGACACTTGTAAAGTCAAACTTGACGTAGTTGTACTTGTAGTATTCACCCCATACCTCAATCGGACCGGTATAGGCAACCTTCTCGCTGCCGTCATCACAGATACGTATCAGCCGGGCCTTCTTCAAAGGCTTGTCCATCTTATCCAGTTCGATGACTGCCTCCTTGGGCTGCGAAGGCACATAACCGACCTGTGAGAATCCGATGTTCGGTTCGCGTATCCATCCTGGAACGGCATTCGGTTCAACTGTCCATGTGATGACTTTGCCTGTCTTGCCTGCAGGCAGCACGCTGCGCAGCACGAACCAGCCGTTCTGTGCAATCATGCGGCCGTCATACAGCTGGAGTTCGGAATCATCGGTCGTAATCTTTATCATGCGTTCAGGAGCATCGGGAGCAATGAGCATGCTTTTGCCTGTTGCAAGGGGCAGGGGATCGACAAACTGTCCGGTGCCACGGTCGTCATAAGTGGTGAAACCCTTGAACTGACGCGGCTTTTCGCTGTTTGGACGTGCCGTGGTCTGGCTGACCGCATAACGCGGAAAACGGTATGGCTGTCCGTCCATTATGTAGGTCTTGCCCCAGTACTGTGAGGGCAGGAACTCCAGATTGAATCCGGCATCACCTGCCAGTTCTTCCGGAACCGGCTTGTCAAGATATACGGCAATCTCAAATGCCTTGCCTTTGGCTGTGACAATGACACGTGAATCAAAGTCATAATCGGCATAACGCATGGCGACTTCAATGCTGCCGTTCTCCAAATCGACCTTACGGGAAGGCGTGGCGGGAACAAGGTCCCACTGTTCAGGTGTCTTGTTCAGACGGACGGCTCCGCCTTGAACCGTTCTTACACCATGATGGATGATTTCAATGCCTGAATTCTTTTCATCATTGAAACCGCCGGAAAAGGTGTTGCTGAAAACCAGCACGTTAACTCCCTGAGTCTCAAAATACTCTTTGTCATTCAGTTCCAGATTGCCGGACAGCTCCGGACCGCCGCATGCAGCCAATGCCAGCATGGGCAACAGTAATAACTTTCTTTTCATATAAGGTTTGTAACAAGGTAATGTTGTATTTGGTAGAAATTTGAATCTTATTGGATAAACCATTCGTTAGGCAACAGATAACCTAATGTCACACCGGCCATTGGAGGGTTATACCTAGATGTGGAAATGTTGAAGAAAGCATTGAAGCTTATTTTGTTATACTGTGCAACAAATGAAATCTCGCCAAGCAGCTGCAATCCGGTCAAAGGCTTTCCGTACTGTGCCACACCATCGGAATTGACAATAGGTCTGGTTGGCTGGAAAGCATACATTTCTGTCCGCAGGTGGAATATGTTGTTGATAATCCATATCGGTTTGACTCCAACCGCCAGCCAGGCATTTGCTGTCATATCCGGGTCAAACGCGAACTGGCTGTTGACAGTCGGACGGAAAGCGCCAGCCTGCATTACAGTTGAATTGAAATTGGTCGAAAAGTTCCTTGACGAATAATACGCTTCAACATGAGTACCTAATGAAAAGCGTCTTCCCATCTGGACGTAACGTTCAATCTTTCCTGAAATCTGTAGCCATGAACGGTCAACGGAATGATACTGGTCAGAATACTCGTTCTTCGGCTTGAACAGGTCATTTTCCGTATATATCTGAGCTGAAATGTTTTCACTCTTTCCCGATACCGGATATTGGAAACTGTTCAGCGTACTTCCTGAAAATGAGACAGAACCGCCAAATATGTTATGTCTGCTGCAGTCATATCTGAACGTCTTGAGATTGATGTCGCTGCTCTGTGAATAATAGTCCTTATGGTGGGCGGCTCCAATTGAAAAGACCGCCTTGTAATTGTTCAGGAACGGACGTGACATTTTGATCTTGCCAAAGAACTCAATCTCCTTATTCAGAGCCGGCTCAAACATGCCCGATGTGGAGAAGATGTAGTTTGACTTGAAGTAGTTCATATTGTTGTATGCCAGCTGTACTGAAAATGACATTGGGACAACAGTAGGCATGTCAATACGGGTCAGGAACTGTGCATTATTGTATGAACGTCCGACCTGACCTTCAAGAAGATACTTGATTGACGCCTCACCGATATGACTGTAGGAGACTGATCCGTACAGCTGGCTGCTGACACTTGACGACAGCCCGCCGCCCAGTGCAAAAGTCGGATACCTGTCAACCGAAACGTCAAGGTCAAGAGAAAAGACCGAATCCGCGCCATTGAATGCGGTGCTTGGCATGACATCTGTCACGGCTTCATCGGACAGGACCTTGAAATAGCCCATCTTGAGATCCTCAAAGTCAAAAAGACCGCCGTCTGCGTTGATTTCCTTCTTGACATAACGCTGCTGGGCCTGATTCACACCTTTCACATTGATATCCTTGAATACCATCTGTGGAATATGGCTTCTGAATTCATTTCTTACGGCATTGACGGAATCAATGTCCCTTGAACATGAAATGCGGCCTTTGATGGAATCTGCCAATGCCATGGTTTCCCTGTATCCCAGAAGTGACACTTCATCAATCCTGTTGAAATCAAGGAGACCTACCGATGTCAAGTCGAAATGGATCTTGACTCCCAGGGAATCTGCAAGGCTGTAGTCACTCTTCTGAACAATCATGCTGCGGACCTGTCCCATAAGATCATAGTCATCCGGAACGTCCAGATCTGATTTGCCGGGAGCGACAGCGACCACACTTCCAATAATGAAATCCGGATGGAACTCATCAATCATGACATCAACTGGAAAATTGTCATAAATGCCTCCGTCATAAGCAATTATATCATCAATCCTTATCGGGCTGAATACAAACGGGAATGACATTGAGGCCCTGACTGCATCACCGAGACTGCCTTTTTTCAGAACAATTGAATTCTTGTTGAACACGTCCGATGCAACCGCACGGAAAGGTACCATCAGTTTGTCAAAATTGTCGTCACATGCAGCCGAAGCGGCACCGTACACGTCAACGAACGCCAGATTCATCTGGAGCGGATTGACCACGCTGTTGAGTTTCGGCCTTATGACAGTCATTGAGTCACGTATGGCAATCTGTGCGGTTATCATTGCCGGAGTGGGAGAGTTCTTCTTGAAATAGAAGTCATAGTTCATGTCCTTTTCACCCGTGTACCAGCGGCTGAATTCATCGGAACGGATAAGCTCCTCCATTTCATCGGGGCTGTATCCCATGGCATACAGAGAACCTATTACAGCGCCTATGGATGTTCCAGCAATATAGTCAATCGGTATTCCATTTTCCTCCAGAGCACGAATGACACCAATATGTGCCATACCCTTTGCTCCGCCGCCGCTGAGCACAAGACCGACCTTCTGACCGTTTGCCGTGAAGCAGAACAGCAGGAAAGCAAAGACTGATATGACAATTCTTCGGGTCACGGACATATATGTGTTTTTCAAAGTTATATAAAAAAAGGGCACTGATAAACCTTCAGTACCCTTTTTTAAAGATTACGTGCGTATTTTATATAAGTTCCACGCTTCTTCTGATGAAAGCGGCAAGTGCTTCACCCTTCAGCATTCCGTTCTGAAGCAGTGCCAGATCAATGAGTTCCGATACCACATCATTGGTTGAAGCATATTCCGAATATATGTCAGAAATGATTGATTCCGTGGCGTTTATCTTGCCTTCAATCTCTGTCATTTCATCCTTCTCGGCCTGTGGTACATCTTCATCCTTCTTGCCTTCACGTGCCTTGCGCAGTTCTGCCTGACGATCTTTCAGTGCACTGAGCTTTTCATCTTCAGGCTTGACCTTGGCGTCACATGCGGCTCCGGCATCTTCAAGAATCTTCTTCACAAGTTTGTGATCCCTGTTCAGGATTACAGTGTACATGTCAGGCATTTCACCGTAGAAACTCATTCCTGACTGGATGGCAGACATGTCCTTCATGCGGCGCATGTATTCGCTGCAGGTAATCATAACCGGCAGGGACTGTTCACCAAGAGACTGTGCATCGACATGGAAATCGGCCTTTTCAATCTTCGGCAGACGGCTGCTGAACACCTTTGTCAGCATACGCTTCTGACCGTCAGGCAGTTCGGTCTTCACAACATCGTCCTTTGCAATCAGATTGTCAATGCTGTCACTGTCAACCCTGAGGAAACGGCTGTTGCCTGCGAATTTCTGTTCCAGCATTCCTATCAGGGCAACGTCCAGATTGCCGTCCATCATGAGCACATTGTAACCCTTATTCTTTGCAATTTCAATGAAGCTGTACTGTTCCTCCCTGTTAGTGGCATAAAGGTAAATGAGACTCTTGTTTCTGTCAGTCTGTGAACCTTCAATCAGTTTCTTGTATTCCTCATAGGTAAAATACTGTCCGTCAGTATCCTTGAAAAGGGCAATCTTCTCCATCTTGCCGTAGAATTCCTCTTCCGTCAGCATGCCGTATGCAATGAACAGCTTGACATCGTCCCACTTGGTTTCAAATTCCTTACGGTCGTTCTTGAATATCTGTGAAAGACGGTCAGCCACCTTCTTTGTAATGTAGCCCGATATCTTCTTCACATTGCTGTCACTCTGCAGATATGAACGCGACACGTTCAGAGGAATGTCCGGAGAGTCAATGACGCCATGCAGCAGAGTCATGAAGTCCGGCACTATACCTTCCACAGAATCAGTCACATAAACCTGATTGCAGTAAAGTTGGATCTTGTTCTTCTGGAGGTCCAGATTGCTCTTTATTTTCGGGAAATAGAGAATACCGGTCAGGTGGAACGGGAAATCAACGTTCAAATGAATCCAGAACATGGGCTCATCGGACATGGGGTAGAGTTCGCGATAGAAGTTCTTGTAATCCTCATCCTTCAGTTCCGACGGAGTCCTGGTCCAGAGCGGCTCCACGCTGTTGATTATGTTGTCCTCGGCCGTTTCGACCTCCTTTCCGTCCTTCCATTCCTTCTTCTTGCCGCATGCAATCTGTACCGGAAGGAAACGGCAGTATTTCTTGAGCAGGCCCTGGATGGTGCTCTCTACAAGATATTCCTTGCTGTCATCATCAAGATAAAGGATGATATCCGTACCGCGGTCAGCCTTGTCGCTGTCTGTAATCTGGAATTCAGGAGAACCGTCACATGACCATTTCACAGCCTGAGAGCCTTCCTGATATGATTTGGTAATGATTTCGACCTTCTTTGAAACCATGAATGCCGAATAGAAGCCAAGTCCGAAATGTCCGATTATTGCGGTTGCGTCATTCTTGTATTTCTCCAGAAAATCATTGGCGCCTGAGAATGCAATCTGGTTGATGTACTTGTCAATTTCCGATGCTGTCATGCCAATGCCGCGGTCACTGACAGTAATGGTATCCTTGCCCACGGTAACCGTAACCTTAAGGTCACCCATCTCACCCTTGAAATCACCCTTTGATGCCATGGTCTTGAGTTTCTGAGTGGCATCTACCGCATTTGACACTATTTCACGGAGGAAAATCTCACGGTCACTGTAAAGGAACTGTTTGATGACAGGGAAAATGTTCTCAGTCGTTACTCCAATCTTACCTTTCTGCATATCTGTAATGTTTTATAGTTTCTGAATGTACACTTTATGATACAACAAAAATGCCAGCCGCAATGCGACTGACATTTTGACTGACAGGCTGACTCAATGTCAAGCGACCGTGACTGCAAGGTCCTGTTCTGACAGGTCCACTTTCAGGACCGATCCCTGTGCCGGAGAAGTGTCAATCACCAGTTCGGCAAGTTTGTCTTCGACATATGTCTGAATTGCACGCTTCAACGGACGGGCACCGTATTCACGGCTGTAACCCTTGTCTGCAAGGAACGCACGTGCGGCATCTGTAACCTCAAGGACGTAGCCCATGCCATTTACGCGCTGTGACAGTTGTGAGAGTTCAATATCCACAATTCTGCCCACGGCCTCACGGTCAAGCTGGCTGAAAGTGATTATCTCATCAATTCTGTTAATGAACTCCGGAGCGAACTGTCTGTTCAGAGCCTTGCGTATTATATCCTGGCGTGCCTGCTCACTATTGGAGTCCGATGTCGAGAAGCCTATGCCGTTTCCGTATTCCTGAACCTGACGCGAACCGATGTTCGATGTCATTATTATAATGGTGTTGCGGAAATCGACCGTACGGCTGTCACTGTCTGTAAGACGACCTTCATCCATGACCTGAAGCAGAATGTTGAACACATCCTGATGCGCCTTTTCAATTTCATCGAACAGGACAATGGAGTAGGGCTTGCGGCGCACCTTTTCTGTCAGCTGTCCGCCGTTCTCATATCCTACATATCCTGGAGGCGCTCCTACCAGCCGTGACACGGCAAACTTCTCCATGAATTCACTCATATCGACACGGATAATGGCATCGGAAGTGCCGAACATCTGCTCTGCAAGTTCCTTTGCCAGCAGGGTCTTTCCAACGCCGGTCGGTCCCAGGAACAGGAACGAGCCAATAGGTTTGTTGGGATTTTTCAATCCGGCACGGCTGCGTCTTATTGCCCTTGCCAAAGTATCTATGGCCGAATCCTGGGCTATAACCTTGGACTTCAGGACAGGAGCCAATTCCTTCAGGCGCAGGCCTTCTTCTGTCGCTATCTTCTGAACGGGAACGCCGCTCATCATGGAAACAACCTGAGCAATGTTATCCTCGGTCACCGTCTCACGGCGTTCTTTCAGTGACAGTTCCCAGTCTTTCTTCATCTGTTCCAGTTCACCTTCCAGCTGCTTTTCGTGATCGCGGAAACGCGCGGCAAGTTCAAAGTCCTGACGCGTCACGGCATCGTTCTTTCCTTCACGGGTAAAGTCAATCTGATGTTCCTTCTCCTCAATTTCCTTGGGGACTGAAAGATTGGCCAGATGTGTGCGTGAGCCGGCCTCATCCATTACATCTATGGCCTTGTCCGGAAACGCCCGGTCAGTAATGTAGCGCTGCGCATAACGTACGCACGCTTCAAGCGATTCCGGGGTGAACGTGACATTGTGGTGTTCCTCATAACGGTCCTTTATGTTCTCAAGAATGAGCAGTGTCTCTTCCGGCGTGGTCTGCTCCACAAGAATCTTCTGGAAACGGCGCTCAAGGGCTCCGTCCTTCTCTATGGACTTGCGGTATTCGTCAACCGTGGTGGCACCGATGCACTGGACCTCTCCGCGTGAAAGGGCAGGCTTAAGCATGTTGGCGGCATCCATGGAGCCTGGAGCCGAACCGGCACCGACTATTGTGTGGATTTCGTCCACAAACAGAATTATGTCAGGATTTTTCTTCAATTCCTGAATGATTGAGCGAAGCCTTTCCTCAAACTGGCCACGGTATTTTGTACCGGCAACAACAGCCGCCATATCAAGAGAAAGCACACGCTTTCCGAAAAGCATGCGTGACACTTTCCTCTGGACAATACGCTGCGCCAGACCTTCAACGATGGCCGATTTTCCGACACCGGGTTCACCTATGAGAATGGGGTTGTTCTTCTTGCGGCGCGTAAGAATCTGGGCCAGACGCTCAATTTCCTTCTCACGGCCCACAACAGGATCCATACGTCCGTCTCTGGCCGCCTGAGTCATATCGTTGCTGAAACTGTCAAGGACAGGAGTGCTGCTACCAGAACGCGTAGCCGATGCCGTTTTAGACTGTTTTCTGCTGTTGTCCGATGACTGGGCGGGAGTGAAATCATCCTCTTCATCATCATCGGAAATACCCATGCCCATATTGGTCTCAGGAACATTTCCTGTCAGCTGTTCAAGAAGTGTCCGGTAATCGACATTGTAAGATGACAGAATTTCAGTCACCTTGCACGACCGGTCACGTACTATTGCCAGAAGCATGTGTTCGGCATCGGACTCATCCTTCTTGAGAAGTCTGGCCTCAAGGATGCTTATCTTTATAAGTCTTGTCACAATTTCTGACAAAACAATCTTTTCAATAGGTACTTTGACTGCCGTCTGTTCCTGAGTTACAGGCAATGATTCAAGACAATGGCGCAAGTCCGTCAGATTAACGTCAAGACGGCTCAGCAGTTCCACAGCCTTGTTTTTGCCATCACGCATCATGCCCAGAAGAATATGTTCAGGCATTACTTCGGACGACGACATACGTTCGGCCTCTTCTTTTGAAAGAGACAGAATTGCATTCAATTTTTCTGATATCCGGTTTTCCATCATATGGTTATTGCAAGGACCACGGGATCCTTATGCCACAAAGATAAGGACAAAACGCGTGCCAATATGGTCGGGATGCCATAAAGTCGTACAAAAGTTTTCAACACCTTATTAAAAATATGCGCGCGCGTATTGCCACGTGGTATATTTTCAGTATTTTTGAATGCTTATAACACAAGCTTTGTAAAAGTTCAAAAAACATAAGAAAATTGGAACAGCAAGACAGAATTATCAGGGTGAACATTGAGGAGGAAATGAAATCCTCATACATTGACTATTCAATGTCAGTGATTGTAGCCAGAGCACTGCCTGATGCACGTGACGGTCTGAAACCGGTACATCGCAGAATACTGTACAGCATGATGCGTGACGGCAACACATCGGACAAGGGATACCGCAAGTCAGCACGTACGGTAGGTGACGTTCTTGGTCATTTTCACCCCCATGGAGACTCTTCAGTTTACGGTGCGCTTGTAAGACTTGCCCAGGACTGGATAATGCGTTATCCGCTGGTTGACGGACAGGGAAACTTCGGTTCTATTGACGGTGACAGCCCCGCTGCCATGCGTTATACGGAGGTCCGTCTGCGCAAGATAGGTGAGGAAATGATGCAGGACATCAACAGGAACACCGTTGATTTCGTACCCAACTATGACAACAAGGAAGAAGAACCCACAGTACTTCCGGCATGCATACCAAACCTTCTGGTTAACGGTTCATCAGGTATAGCAGTCGGTATGGCCACCAACATGCCGCCTCACAACCTGACAGAGGTTCTGAACGGCTGCATGGCCATGGTTGACAACCCGGACATAACCGTTGAAGAACTGATGGAATATGTCAAGGGACCGGATTTCCCGACAGGTGCCTACATCTACGGCATGAGCGGCGTACGTGAGGCCTATGAAACTGGCCGCGGCCGTGTAATCATGCGTGCCAAGGCCGAAATAGAGACCGGCGCACAGCATGACAAGATTGTCGTGACAGAAATCCCTTACGGCGTCAACAAGGCAGAACTCATCAAGTTCATAGCAGACCTTGTAAATGACAAGAAGATTGAAGGAATCAGCAACGTCAATGACGAATCGGACCGTGAAGGCATGCGTATTGTAGTTGACGTCAAAAAGGACGCCAATGCGAACGTGGTCCTGAACAAGCTGTTCAAGATGACCGCACTCCAGACATCGTTCGGTGTCAACAACATTGCCCTTGTCAACGGCCGTCCCAAATGCCTGAACCTGCGTGAACTCATCAAGTGCTTCATTGACCACCGTCATGAAGTCGTGATACGCCGTACCAAGTTTGATCTTGAAGAGGCCAGAAAGCGTGCACATATACTTGAAGGACTGATCATTGCATCGGACAACATTGATGAGGTAATCAGAATCATCAAGACCGCAAAGACCCCGAATGACGCCATCCAGGGACTCATGGACCGCTTCGGACTGGATGACATCCAGGCCAAGGCCATTGTTGACATGCGTCTCAGACAGCTGACCGGCCTTATGCAGGACCAGCTGCATGATGAGTACAATCAGGTCATGGCACGCATTGCAGAACTGCAGCAGATCCTTGACGACCCTGAAAAGTGCAAGGAAGTCATCAAGGGTGAAATGCAGGCCATCATTGACAAATACGGAGACGAGCGCAAGACCGAGATTGTTCTGGCAAGTGAAGAATTCAATCCTGAAGACTTCTACGCAGACGAACCCATGATCATAACCATGTCACACCTTGGTTACATAAAGCGTACAGCTCTGACAGAATACCGTCAGCAGGGTCGTGGCGGAGTAGGTTCCCGCGGCAGTGACAAGCGTGATGAAGACTTCATCGAGCACATTTTCACAGCCACCACGCATAACTACATCCTGTTCTTCACACAAAAGGGACGTTGCTTCTGGCTCAAGGTCTATGACATTCCTGAAGGCGGCAAGACATCAAAGGGCCGTGCCATCCAGAACATGCTTAACATTGAGTCCGATGATGCCGTAAACGCATATATCGCAATAAAGAACCTGAACGATCAGGAATTCATCAACAACCACTATCTTGTATTCTGCACACAGCAGGGTATCATCAAGAAGACACTTCTTGAAAACTATTCACGTCCAAGGACCAACGGTATCAACGCCATCAACCTCAATGACGGTGACAAGGTTATCAATGTCCTTCTCACAGACGGTGAAAAGGAAATCATCATAGCCAACCGCAACGGACGTGCCATACGCTTCAATGAAAGCAAGGTACGTGCAATGGGCCGCACATCAACCGGTGTACGCGCCATGAGCCTTGATGAGGACGGTGAAGATCAGGTTGTAGGAATGATTGCCGTTGATCAGGAACCGGAAGAGACTATCATGGTCATATCCGAACAGGGTTACGGCAAACGCTCAGAGATTGAAGACTACCGCATAACAAACCGCGGCGGAAAGGGCGTCAAGACACTCAACATTACTGACAAGACCGGCAAACTGGTTTCAATACAGTCTGTAACCGATGACAACGACCTTGTAATAATCAACAAATCAGGCATCACACTGCGTGTAAGCGTTGCTGATTTCCGCGTCATGGGACGTGCCACACAAGGCGTCAGACTCATCAACCTTGAAAAGAGGAATGACCAGATAGGTTCCATTTGCAAAGTTGACAGTGAACCGGATGAAATTGAAGCTAAGGGTGGGGAAGAAACCGCTTCTGAAACCGCTCCGGAGCCATCTGTTTCGGAATGACTTAACTTTAGTACGAATTGGAATATATTATTAATGTAAAAACTGATAAAACTTATTCATTATGAAGAAGCTGATTTTTGTTTTGATTGCAGTTCTGGGAATGTCAACCACAACATTCGCCCAGACAAATGAAAAGGAAATGAAAAAAGCCGTTAAGGCTGCTCAAAGAATTGTCAAGGACGCGAAAGATGAAATGGAACGTGCCGACATACCCGACAAGAGACATGCAAAACAGCTCATCGATCAGGCCATGCAGAATGACCTTCTGCAGAACTGGGATCAGATGTGGCTGGAAGCCGCCATTGTCTACAGAGAGTTCTACAATCAGGAGAACGTCAAGTCATACAATGGCAGATATGACACTGTAACAATGTACAACTATCTGACAGACTGGTTCAAGTACACTCTGAAAGCAGACTCTCTGGAGCAGATTCCCAACTCAAAGGGTAAGACCTCTAAGGAGGCTAGGGAAGATCTGATCCCTGACGTTTACAAGAACATGGGCGGCCTGATCAATGGCGGTATCTTCTATTTCAACCATCGTGAAGACTATGCAAAGGCTTATGAACTGTTCGACACATACTTCACCATGGCCAAGCATGATGCCATCAAGGATCTGGCAGAAGCCGATGAATACTTCCAGAATTCAAAAGTAAACCTGTCTTATTTCCCTGGTCTTGCTGCTTTCTATCAGGACAAATGGGCTGATGCCTTGAAGTATTTCCAGATTGCAAAGGATGATGAGGAATATGGTGAAATGGCAACTGTTTACCTTTGCGAATGCTACGGCGGACTCCGTGATTCAGCACAGTGGCTTCAGAGCCTGAAGGACGGTCTTGTCAAGTATCCGACAAAAGACTACTTCTACAGCCAGCTGCTCAATTACTACAACTTGAAGAATGATATGGGCGAACTTGAAAAATTCGTTCAGAGCATGATTGAAATTGATCCGGAAAAGGCATACAACTATTATGTTCTCGGTTATATTGCTCAGCAGAGCAAGGATTATGCAAAGGCTATAGAACAGTATCAGGTTGCAATTGACAAGGATGAGACACTGGCCGATGCATACAACAACCTTGGTCTCTGCATAATGAGCCAGGCAACAGAATTCATGGATTCAAAGTCAAAACTGAACTATCGTTCAGCTGAATACAAGAAAGCTCTTGCTGAAGAAAAGGAATACTACAAGAAAGCTCTTCCGTACTATGAGAAGCTCAAGACTCTTGAACCTGACGCAGTTGCAAAATGGGGACTCGGCCTTTACACAATCTACTACAAGCTTGATATGGAAAAGGAAATGAACCAGGTTGAAAAACAACTCAAGTCAAAAGGACTGATCTGATTGCAAATCAATAAACAAAAAGAAATCCGCAGGCTCAAACCTGCGGATTCTTTATTTTCAATGGGAGGGTGTCCCATTATTATCTATTTAACATAATAGTTATTATGCAAATTTTACGACGATTTATTTCTTCCTGCTTTCCTCAATGATTTCAAGGGCTCTGTCAAGGACTGTAGTGTCATCAAGAAGAACGCTTCCACCGTTTGGCCCCGGCTCAATATGGAATCCTACAGCTGATCCTTTCTTATAATCTGTACCGCCAAAGAAGTTACGTACAGTCTCAACGTCAAGATTAAGTTCATCAGCAATTCTGTGAATGCTGCCTTCGGGAAGCTGCGCCTTAATCTGACGGAGTTCGTTGAATGTGATTAATCTGGTCATAAGCATCAAATTTATTAGGTTATTACTGTTTGTTTCTGAAAATTAAAATCTCACGCTATTCCCTGTGTTATACAGGAACCTGTCAGTATTACCGAATATGTGGCAAACAACACGACAAGAAAAAGAAATACGTCACTCTTCCTGAAACCTGAACTTGTGTAAAGGAGTCTGGAATCACGGAAAGTACTGTTGTGTGTTCTGTCCCGTCGTGTCAAGAGCATATATAACAGATAAACTGAAGTCCCGATAATGCTTCCGGCAACGGCACCTACAAGAATGTCGCCAACGAAATGAACGCCCAAATACGTTCTGATCAATGAGTTGAGCGCAGCCCAAATACCGATTGAAAAGCTGAACCATGCGTCGCGTACAAGCCACATGAACAACACTGCAAGTCCGAATGAATTGGCTGCATGGCCGGAAAAAAAGCCGTACAGACCTCCGCGATAACCGTTTACGGTGTCTATCATATCCATGATAAACAGATCACGTGTAGGTCTGAACCTGTGAAACAAAGGCTTGCAGACTGATGATGACAACTGGTCGCACAATACGACTGTAACGGCAACCATTGCCAGCACAAGAACAATTCTGTTGGGCCTTATATTCCTGAGAATCAGGAATATAGCCATAAGGGCTAAAGGAATCCATACTACGACTGATGTATATAAATTGGCCACACCATCCAAAAAAATGGAATCGCTGCCATTAACTGACAGCGTGGCCAACCTGTCTGTCTCTATGAGACCCTGTACTTCAGTCATTCATAACCCTGTTAAATGATTTCCATTACATTAACCGGTACCCAACCTGTATTTCCGTCTTCCAGACTTATTTCCACCCACTCTTTCATTGATGCGTCAAGAATCTGAACCTTTCTGCCTTCATGAATGATGAACAGGTCTGTACCGCCGCTGCTGGGAGTGCTCTTAACCGTAACGCTTGGCGACATGATGATAGCCGTATCACGGTTCCTGATATTTCCCATCTGCGTTGTAGCGAAGATATAAGATAAAATGGAAAGAACAAAGAAAATGGCACTAAAACAGAAAGATATTTTACGTATGCCCATTTTCTTTGAAAACAGGAAAAAGCCGAGCAACACCAGTGTCAGGATGAATGCCGCAACAGCAACCATCCCCCACCCGTCAACATCCAGAACAGCAAGCGCCTTCTTGAACCAGACAACAATGAAAAGTTCGTTTACAGGATTGACCTTATCGACGGTTTTGGTCCGCGCCAGTTCCAGGTTGAACTTGATGTCATCATCGGACGGGTCAAGCAGATACGCACGCTCGTAGTACAGGATAGCCTTTGCAACTTCATCCATCTTGAGCCAGGCATTGCCCAGATTCATATATAATGTAGGGTTGACGCCCTGGTTTTCAATAATGTCCTCATACATGCCGATGGCCGTAAGCCAGTCTCCCTGAATATAAGCGCTGTCAGCCTGAGCCACAGAATAAACCTGGACAGAATCCTGCTGTACGAATTGTGCATTCGCGCACAGCATGACGGATAATACGGACAAAAGTGAAAATATTCTCTTCATAACCTGATTCTTATTTAATGATGTTTTCAATACGGCCTATAGTACTGACAGCCTCTTCATACAGATGGTCCATACGACCGGTCTCGTCACCCGGTGCAAAGCGGGCAAACTCACAGTCGTCAAGCAGACGCGTAATGGCAGAAACAAGATCGTCGGAAACGTTGCGGTTCTTCAGGGCACTTTCAATGTTGTCCTTTGAAAGGTCGGCCACAGGAATGGACAGCTTGTCACCAAGATAACCTGTCAGAGCCCTCATCATTTCATCATAGAAGCGGTTCTTGTCTCCGTCATTCATCAGCTTACGTGCTGTTTTCAGACGTTTTGTGGCAACTGAGCTTGCCTTCCTGACACGGGTTCTGCCCTGATTGGCATTGTCTGCTATCCGCTTTCTGGAAAGAATGACCAGAACAATGAGTATGATGACAGGAACAGTCAGAAGAAGATAGAACAGGGCTGAACCGAAAAATATCTCCTCAGTCGATTCAAGCTTCAACGGTGTAGCATGGAAACGAACATCCTGTCCCACGTATTTCAGATCCTCCTTGCTGACGTATGCCACCTGAGTCTGTTCGCTCCCACCCTGACCTTTAGCCACATGCAGCTGGTATTCATCGGTCTTGATAGTCCTGTATTCTCCAGCTTTGGGGTCGAAGAACTGGAATTCAAGTGCGGGAATGGTGTATTCGCCGCCGTGACGGGGAATGGCCAGATATTCAAAAACCTTGTTTCCTGTCTGTCTGCCGCCTTTTATGGTGTATTTGTTCTCAACTTTCGGATCATAGATGTCAAAATCCTGCGGCAGCTTGAGTTCCGGAGTCTTGACCAGTTTCAGATTGCCTGTTCCGGACAGAACGACACGGACTGTAACGGCGTCATTGGCATTAATGTCTGTCGAATTGATGGTAGAACTGATTGAAAAATCACCTACTCCACCATAGAATGAGCCCGTTTTCCCAGAAGGAAGCGGTTTGACATTGATGGCTATTTTCCGAGTCACCAGATCATGTCTGGTTTCAACATAACGGCCGGCATTGAAGAACATGTCAAATACGTCATTGCTCTCTACCGGTTGCGAAATTATACCTTCGTATGTTATTGACGGTATTTCCAGTTCACCGGAATGTTGCGGGAACAGCACATACTGCTGCCAGAGAAGCGTCTTGTAGTTACGGCCGTTGTAATGCTCCAGCTGGAATTCCTTCTGCTGCGGCAGTTCAACCTCCTGAACGTGGAAGTTCTTCAAATCAGGCATCTTGCTGCTCAGGTTTGTCAGATTCAGCGACGGTGAGACATATACCTTGAAAGAAAGGAGCAGAGCCTCCTGCTCATAAACTGTAGTCTTGTCAACCGTAGCCAGCATGAACAGGTCACTTGTATTCACCCCCTGACCTGCCGGTTGCTGGCGGGTCTGTCCGCCGGACCGCTGCTGTGTCTGCGGCTGGCTGCTGTCAGGCGGCAGTACACTTATTGTCAGGGAATTGGATTCATATCTGTTCTTTTCCGCAACTATTGAAGCGGCAGGAATGCTGACAGTGCCTTCCTCACGGGCAACGACTGTGTATGTGAACTTGACAGTAGTGCTCTGGGTGACACTTCCATTGATTATCTGTGTACTGGATGATGTCGATGTGCTGGGACCTGCCAGAACTGACAGACCGTCCATGTCAGGAGCACGGAAATCCTTGACATCACGTGTATTGACTGTATAAGTTATCTGGAAACGGTTTCCAGCCACAACCGTCTTGGGAGCCTGAGCTGTAAACGATATTTCATCGGCATAGGCAAATGCGGCAGTCATAAGGATTATGACCGCAGCATAAAGTCTTTTTGTCTTCAAGAGCATATTCATATTACCAATCTTTTTCCAAAGGTTTCTTCTGCTGTGCCTTCATGAGCTGTTCCTGAACACGCTCCTGAACGTCACGTTCATCCTGCATGGCAGCTTCCAGCAGCTGTTCCGCATTTTCCTGAGACATTTCCTCGGGCTGTTCCTGCTGTTCCTGCTGCTGGTCTTCCTGTTGCTGATCCTGTTGATCCTGCTGCTGGTCCTGCTGCTGGTCCTGCTGTTGCTGCTGGTCCTGCTGTTGCTGCTGGTCCTGCTGCTGATCCTGCTGCTGTTTCAGCATCCGCTGGGCAAGAATCATATTATACCGGGTCTCATCGTCCATCGGATTGTTGCGCAAAGCCTGCTTGTATGATTCTACAGCCTTGTCATACTGTTCCGATGCATGATAGACTACACCTGCATTATGGTATGTCCGGGCAAGTTCCATCTTGCATTTCTCCAGTTCCGCAGGCTTTGTTTCAGGATTGTCAGCAAGTTCCTTCTTGCGGGCTTCAAGAGCTGTAGCAGCCTTCCGGTACTGCTCCATAGCCTCATTGGGTTTCTGCTGCGCCACGTACGCGTTGCCAAGATTGTATGTCCCTTCAACAAGTTCCGGATTAAGATCTACCGCCTTAAGATAGTTTTCCTCAGCCTTAATGAAAAGACTGTCAGCAAACAGTTTATTGCCCTTTCTTACAAATGAGCGGTCCGTGCGCTGCTGGGCGGAAAGCTGAAAAGCCGAAAGCACCAGAATTGACAGTATCAGTATTCTTTTCATTTCTCCTTATCTTCAATGGTTCTGAACAGCCTGAAACTGCGCAGCCTTGGATTGCGGCTTTCACAGATGAATATCTCTACAAGAAGTATCACAAGAATCATCCACGCCAGTATATCAAACTGTTCGTCATATTCAGTATATACGGTTGTTTCGACATCGGCCTTGGCCAATTTGTCAATTTCCTTCTGCAAAGCTTTCTCGGCCGCATTTGAATTGTCAACATAGAAATAAGCCCCATTGCCGGCTGCAGCAATCTGACGGCACATTTCCTCATTCAGGTGAGTCACAATTATATTGCCGTCCTTATCCTTGCGGAATTCGCCGCTGCGTTCACCCGGTATCGGTGAGCCCGATGGCTGACCGACTCCAAGGACATACACCATGAACCCTTTTTCAGCGGCAGCCTTGGCAGCTTCAACGGCACCGCCTTCATTGTCTTCACCGTCTGTAATGACAATTATAGCCTTTCCCACTCCATCGTTTGGAGTAAAACTGCGTGTCGCCAGTTCTATGGCTTCCCTTATATCTGTACCCTGACGCGGCACAAGTGCCGGCGAAATGGTGTTCAGGAACACTTTGGCCGATATGAAATCACTTGTTATTGGCAGCTGGACAAAAGCATCGCCGGCAAATACTATGAGACCGACCTTGTCATCCTTGAACTGGTCAACCAGATTTGAAACAATGCGTTTGGATTTTTCCAGACGGCTAGGCATGACATCGTCTGCAAGCATGGAGTTCGATACGTCAAGCGCTATCACAGTCTCAATGCCACAGCGTGTTATGCTCTCCTGCTTTGATCCGAACTGTGGTCTTGCCAGCAGGAAACAACCTATGCAATAGGCCGAGAAAAGCAGCCAGAACTTAATGTTCGGACGTGATGCCGATGCATTGGGCATAAGTTGGGAAAGGAGTTCCGGATCACCGTATTCCCTGATTTTCCTGCGGCGTCGGATATTGGACAGCACATGCAGGACAACCAGTACAGGGACCAGCACCAGCAGATACAGATATTCGGGATTTGCTAATTTGAACATTGCGGTTTCAGTTTAAGGTATGGTACGCAGAACCGTCTGCTTGAGCAGAATTGAGGCCAGGATACAAAGCAGAAGAATAAGAGCCAAAGGCTGATATTCCTCCTGATTCTTGCTGAACTCCTTGACCTGCAGTTTGGTACGTTCCAATTTGTCAATCTCTTCATAGACTTCCTTCAACTTGCTGTTGCTTGTGGCACGGTAATACTGGCCACCGGCAGTCTGTGCAATCTGACGGAGAACATCCTCATCAATCTCAACGGCCATATTGATGTACTGGGTGCCATATGATGTCGGCATGGGATACGGAGCGGTACCGTTGGTTCCCACACCGATTGTATATACCCTAATACCAAAGCTCCTGGCCATCTCTGCTGCCGTCAGCGGTGAAATCTCACCCCTGTTGTTCGAACCGTCAGTCAGAAGAATAATGACCTTTGACTTGGCCTGACTGTCCTTGAGACGGCTTATGGCATTGGCCAGTCCCATGCCAATAGCAGTACCGTCATCAATGATTCCGCGTGCGGCAATGTCACTGCTCACTCCACGGAACATGTTCAGGAGCACCGTATGGTCAACAGTCATCGGACACTGTGTAAAAGCCTCACCGGCAAATATGGAAAGACCGATATTGTCATTAGGACGACCGTTAATGAATTCCGATGCCACAGTCTTGGCGGCTTCAATGCGGTTGGGCTTCAAATCTTCGGCCAGCATACTGGTCGAAACGTCAACACAAAGCATTATGTCAATGCCCTCAATCTCTGTGTCCTGCCACCTGTCAGTCGTCTGGGGACGGGCCAGAATAAGTGACAGCAGCACCAGTGCGACCATATCAAGAATGAACGGCACATGTATGAGATAACATTTCCAGCTTTTCTTAAGGCCGCTGTACATTCCGGTGGTAGGAAGGGAAAGCGATGCAGTCCTTTTACGTCCCTTCAGAATGTACCAGACCGTACATGGAACTGTCAGCAGTATGAGGAGCAGATATGCACTATTTGCAAATGTCATGGCTACAGAAACTTAGAACAAAAGATAATAAACGCTTACAATCAGTCTGACAAGCAGGAAGACCGATACCAGTAACACGGCAATGGCAGCAGCCAACAGTGCAATGCGCGCTCCCCTGCTGCGTTTTTCCTGAACGACCGTCTCCTCAATTTTTGGCTGCATTTCCTCTTCAGGCACTTCTATCATCGTATCCTTGACAAATTCCATGGCTCCCATAAGATTACGGTCATTCTCACCCAACAACGGAATGAACTTGGCAAACTTGACCATGTCCGATGTCTCAAGCAGACTGGCAAGTTCCGTCAGAGATTCCTTGTCCTGACTTTCCCGAAGATGGTCAAGTATTTCATCCGATGTCATTTCAGTTGCATTGAATCCGAAACGTTCATTGATGTATTCACGCAGAATATCCGTAAGACAGGTATAGTAGCGTTTCGGATCCTGTCCGTGAGAATCGCCAGACTGGCGCAGCTGTTCAATGCCATCCAAAGCACGTACATGAGCCGGAACCTTAGGCTCCACCTTAATTCTTCTGATTACAGGCAGATTGTCATTGTATCGGACAAACAGATAGACAGTCAGCAGTATTGCAATTGCCAGAATGAGCATGGTAAGCAATGAACCTCTTATTTCCCTGAACGCGACAGGCATCTTCATGACATCCTTCGGTCCGAATATTTCATTCTCACTGCCTTCAGGTATGTCAAACGTAATGAATGCCAGGGCCTGCGGGTCCGATTCATACTGAACGCCGTCAACAGTGACAGGCATTGGCGGTATATATATCAGCGCCGAATCAAAGCAGGTCACCAGATATTTGCGTCTGACCGTCATACGGCTCTCCTTATTAAGATACTGGGTATCAGTCAGGACAGGAGGTATTATTTCCAGACCTTTGACAACAGTATCCCTGAATGCAGGAAATTCAATGGTCTGTCCGGGATCACAGGTAACCTCAAGATAAAGGCCTGTCTGCTGCCCCACCCACATCATCATGGAATCAACTTCAGAGCGCACAATGACATCGGCCTGAACCGGCTGGAACAGAGCCGGCAGACAAGTCAGAACAGAGAGTATAAGCAGTGAAAGTCTTTTCATTTTCAATTTCTTTTTGCAAACAGCCCCATGAGCGCCTTGACGTAGTCCTGGTCCGTACGTACAGAGATCGAGTCAACACCGCTGCGCGTAAGACAGTCCTTCATGCGTTCGCTGCCCTTGCGGAACCATTCGTTATGGGCGTTTCTGACAGCAGCCGATGATGTGTCAACATATACATACTGGCCCGTTTCGCTGTCAAGCACCTTCATGAGCCCCACATTTGGCAGTTCCTCCATGCGGCGGTCGTAAACGCGTACTGCAACAATGTCATGCTTGCGGTTGGCAATGGTCATAACCGTGCTGTAATCATGGGAATCAATGAAGTCACTGAGCAGGAATGCGGTACAGCGTTTCCTGACAGCTCCAGTCAGAAATTCAAGCGGCACAGTCATGTCTGTCGCACTGCTTTCAGGGGTAAAGTCCAACAGTTCACGTATTATATACAGAATATGTCCGCGTCCCTTCTTGGGCGGTATGTACTTTTCAATACGGTCGCTGAACAGTATCAGGCCGACCTTGTCATTGTTCTCTATTGCTGAAAAGGCAAGAGTGGCAGCTATCTCAGTCACCATTTCACGCTTCATGCATACCTGAGTTCCAAAATTCAGGCTGCCCGAAACATCGACCATAAGCATGACTGTGAGTTCACGTTCCTCTTCAAAGACCTTTGAATATGGCCTGTTCATGCGGGCGGTGACGTTCCAATCTATGTCACGGGGCTCATCACCGTACTGGTACTCACGCACCTCACTGAACGCCATACCGCGTCCCTTGAAGGCCGTATGATACTGTCCGGCAAAGATGTTGCTGGACAGACCGCGCGTCTTGATCTCAATTTTGCGGACCTTCGATATCAGTTCACTGGTTTCCATAAGCAACTGATTATAAAGGCCTTGAATTAAGGCACTTCAACCTTGTTCAAGATACGGCTTACAAGTTCGTCGGCCGAAACGTTGGTAGCCTCGGCCTCATATGTCAGTCCGATGCGGTGACGCAACACGTCATGTGCAATGGCGCGGACATCCTCAGGAACCACATATCCGCGGCGTTTGATGAATGCATATGAACGTGAAGCAAGTGCCAGATTGATTGATGCACGTGGAGAACCGCCAAATGAAATCAGTTCCTTGATATCCTTCAGGCCATACTTTTCCGGGTAACGGGTTGCAAATACAATATCAGCAATATACTGTTCGATCTTTTCGTCAAGATATACCAGATCGACAACCTTGCGGGCTTCAATGATATCATCGGTTCCCATAACAGGCTTTACTGTTCCAATCTCATGATGGAGCTGCTGGTGAATGATTTTCTTTTCCTCATCAATCTTAGGATAGTCAATGACGGCCTTCAACATGAAACGGTCAACCTGAGCCTCAGGCAGAGGATATGTTCCTTCCTGCTCTATCGGATTCTGAGTTGCCATAACCAGGAAAGGCTTTGGAAGAGAGAAAGTTTCACCGCCCAAAGTCACCTGACGCTCCTGCATGGACTCAAGCAGTGCGCTCTGAACCTTTGCCGGGGCACGGTTTATTTCATCGGCCAGAATGAAGTTTGCAAAGACCGGTCCTTTCTTCGGAAGGAACGATTCGTCCTTCTGGCTGTAGATCATAGTACCTATGACATCGGCCGGCAACAGGTCCGGAGTAAACTGTATTCTATTGAAACTGGCATCAATAAGAGAGGCCAGAGTCTTGATGGCAAGTGTCTTTGCCAGACCGGGAACACCCTCAAGAAGGATATGTCCATCGGAAAGCAGTCCGATAAGCAGTGATTCCACCAAATGTTTCTGTCCCACAATCACCTGGTCCATACCGGCCATCAGGTTGGTAACGAATGCGCTCTGTTTTTCAATGCGCTCGTTCAGTTCCCTTATGTCAACGTTTTCGCTCATAGTAATGTGTATTTAAGAATCAGCCCAAATGTAGGACATTATAGGACTGATGAAATCTAAAATGTTTTAAATAATATTTCTTGCAGTTAGAATTTAGATTTTGTTAATATGTCACTTGCCGTTTCCCCTGTATGCAATCTTTGGAATTCTGATTACGGCAGACGGATCAATGTGTCCGAAATCCGTGATTCCATTGTACGCAGCAATGTACGGCCACAGTTTTTTCGTTCCATAGTACCGCAGCGACAGTTTTGTCAGAGTCTCGCCGGACTTCATGACGTGTGTCGTCAGACAACCGGCAATGCGGTATTTGACAGTATCGGCAACTGTGAATGTTGACAGGTCACGCATCATGTCCTCTTCATCCATCAGGAAGGACTGCGTTATGACTTTCTCCTGTTCAGCGGCAGCCGGTTTTGTTTCAGGCTGTACGGCCGGCACAGGTTCAACAGATTTTTCAGGTTCCACTGTTTCTGTCTGAACAGTCTGTCCGACAGACTCTATCTCAAGTTCCTGTTCTGCCTGAAGTCTTGCTGCTGAAACCGAATCCCTGTCAATGGCCGTGATGCTGACCTTTTCCGTCTGAGGCTTGTCAAGATATGCAATGATGCCGTTTCCGATTACAGGCCACAGCAGAATCCAGACAAGATATCCTACCAGCACTATGCACAACAGCCAGAGCAGTATGGTACGAAGAATGCGCTTGCGCGGTTCAGGAGTGATATCCCTGACCTGAGGCCCTTCAACATCCTCCTCATCATCACCAACGACAACCGGAGTCTGGTCCAGTTCTTCAAGGACCTTTTCCTGTTCCTCTGTAATTTCAACTGTTTCAAATGAAGCGAACGGCCTGTTGACCGATTCCTTGAGTTCGGCATCGGGGGTGAATGTAATTTTCTGATGTCCCTCAATGGTAAAGCGCTCACCTGTATTGACATTGACACTTTCGCGGTCCTCAATCTGCAGAAGTTTGAATGTGCCGAATCCTTTGACTTTTACAAGGCCTTCACTCAGAACTTTTTCTGATATGATATCGAAAAATGACTTTACGAACTGTTCCGACGCACTTTTTGACATTCCGCTGGCCTGAGCGAACAGGTCAGTAAGCTGGGATTGGTTAATCTTTGAATCCATAGTGCCAGCTTATTTGAGTTTTTCCTTCAACAGTGTGCTCGGCTTATATGAAAGCACAAGTTTTGGAGGTACCAGCATACGGACACCTGTTGTCGGATTAACCGATATGCGCTCATTCTTTTTCTTGACTTCAAGAACTCCGAAGCCTGACAGACTGATAGTGTCACCGTTCTGCCAAACCTTATCCATGACTTCAACCAATGTCTGAACCATGCCTGCCGCATTTTCCTGCGTCATCTGGCATTTGCCTGACAATTCTGTCAAAAACTGTTTGTTGTTCATATTGACGGGGGTTAATTGAATATCTCAAATGGAACCGTAAAGATCAAATGCATCGGCCTCAGTAATTCTGACGTTACAGAACTGTCCTATTGGCAGTTCCACATCAGCCTTAATCAGCACCTCAGGGTCAACCTCGGGTGAATCAAACTGCGTACGCCCCACATACCAGTCACCTTCCCTGCGGTCTATGACAGTTTTCAATGTCTGTCCGACCTTAGCCTGGTTCAAGTCAAAGGAAATGTCCTGCTGCAGACGCATCAGTCTGGACAGACGCGACTGTTTGACTTCATCGGGCACGTCATCAGTGTAATGCAGGGCCGAATATGTTCCTTCCACTTCACAATAAGCAAAAGCACCCATGCGCTCAAAACGCTGTTCACGCACAAACTCCATAAGCTGACGGAAATCATCATCGGTCTCACCGGGGAACCCGACCATGAGAGTCGTCCTGAGATGAATGCCGGGCACCTCCTGACGTATGCGTTCAAGCAGTTCTGAAGTCCGGGCTGCAGTAATGTTCCTTTTCATGCGCTTGAGAACCGGATCACTGATGTGCTGCAGGGCAATGTCCAGATACTTGCACACGTTGTCCCTTTCACGCATTACAGGCAG
The DNA here is from genome assembly GCA_018065615.1 of Candidatus Colenecus caballi. GTDB lineage: Bacteria > Bacteroidota > Bacteroidia > Bacteroidales > Bacteroidaceae > Colenecus > Colenecus caballi. The sequence continues at coordinate 25,519 of JAGHSY010000089.1, forward strand.
CAGATCCATTGGAAAGCTGTTAGGATAACCGTAATGCAGACGGAGCCACTCCACACCCGGAATGTCAGACAACCGCTGTACAAGTTCCGCAATCTGAGGCTTATGGGTTACGTCAGTGCCATAGTATGTCAGATCCTGGGCAATGAGCTGTATCTCCTTCACTCCTTTGGCAACAAGTTTTCGGGCCTCATCAAGAATGTCTTCCTGACTTCTGGAACGGTATTTACCGGTCATTAAAGGTATGGCACAATATGAACAGCCACGGTTGCAGCCCTCGGCAATCTTCAGATACGCATAATGTGAAGGTGTCGTGATATCACGCTCATTCTCAAGTTCCTCATGCCATTTGCGGCCATTGTCTGCAAGCAGATTGTTCCAGTCAAACTTTCCGTACCATCCGTCAACTTCAGGAATCTCCTGCTGCAGTTCCTTATGAAACTTCTGTGAAAGGCAGCCCATCACATACAGCCGTCCTATCTTTCCAGCCTTTTTCAGTTCTCCACACTCAAGAATCATCTGGATTGACTCTTCCTGGGCATCGCCAATGAAACCGCACGTATTGATAATGACCGTTTCTGCATCGACCTTCTCCGGATCATGGCGGACCTTCAGGCCTTCAGCTCTAAACTGAGCCATAAGTTTCTCAGAATCAACAAGATTCTTTGAACATCCCAAAGTTATTATGTCAACGCTTCCACGTTTCATCAGTCTTCCTGTTTGAATAGGGAATCAACAAATTCAGTCTTCGAGAACACCTGCAGGTCATCCATGCCTTCACCAAGACCCACATACCTGACCGGCACCTTGAACTGGTCCGATATTCCGATAACCACACCACCTTTTGCCGTTCCGTCAAGTTTGGTTATTGCAAGTTGTGTGACTTTGGTTGCCAGAGTGAACTGCTTTGCCTGTTCAAACGCATTCTGGCCGGTCGAACCGTCCAGAACCAGCAGGACACCATCAGGAGCACCATCAACGACCTTGTTCATGACATTTCTGATC
>JAGHSY010000010.1 GCA_018065615.1 Candidatus Colenecus caballi
CTCCAAAACCGTCAATGTGGGTTCGATTCCTGCCACCCCTGCAAAGAAAAAAACGACTACATGTTCAAGAATTTCATTTCAAACTGTAAGGAATCTTACAACGAGCTTGTCCATAAGACAACATGGCCCTCTGGCAAGGAACTGACCAGCAGTGCAGTCATCGTATTAGTTGCTTCCCTGATGATTGCTGTTGTGGTTTACCTCATGGATACATGTTTCCAGGAGATAATGACAATTATCTACCCCAATTGATTTGAGACATGGCTGAGTTGGTGAAGAAATGGTATGTCCTTAAGGCTATCAGCGGCAAGGAACTCAAGGTAAAGGAATACATTGAGGCCGATGCACGCAACAATGGTCTTGAGGAGGTGATTTCTCAAGTGCTTATTCCTACCGAAAAGGTCGTTACCGTACGAAACGGCAAACGTGTCGTAAAGGAACGCAGCTATCTGCCCGGATACGTCCTGGTTGAGGCTGTACTTGACGGTGAGATCAAGCAGCGACTTAGAAATTGTCCCAATGTGTTGGGTTTCCTTGGTGGCATGATAGATCCAACGCCTCTCCGCCCGTCTGAAGTAACCAGAATTCTGGGCTCAGCCGGTGAAGTTGAAGAGACTCAGGAGGAAGTCCTTGTACCATTTACTGTAGGCGAAACAGTAAAGGTAACCTTCGGACCGTTCTCAGGCTTCAATGGTGTAATTGAAGAAGTTGATAACGCAAAGAAGAAGCTCAAGGTCATGGTCAAGATCTTCGGTCGCAAGACCCCTATAGATCTTGGTTTTATGCAAGTGGAGAAGATGTAAGCCGCCTGTTACCAGGCTTACGTATCTCCGTATAGTGTTCACATATAATTTTTTGGAAAATGGCAAAAGAAGTTGCTGGATTAATCAAATTGCAGATTAAAGGAGGCGCTGCAAATCCATCACCTCCCGTAGGACCGGCTCTCGGTTCAAAGGGTTTGAACATAATGATTTCTGCAAACAGTTCAACGCCAGAACCCAGGACAAATCAGGTAAGACACTGCCGGTGATCATCACTTACTACAGTGACAAATCATTCGACTTTGTTGTTAAAACTCCTCCCGTAGCAATACAGTTGCTGGAAGCATCACGTGCAAAGTCAGGTTCAGCTGAACCTAACCGCAAGAAGGTCGCTTCAGTAACAAAGGAGCAGGTAGCTGCTATTGCACAGGACAAGATGCCCGACCTGAACTGTTTCACATTGGAATCAGCTATCTCTATGGTAGCAGGTACCGCCAGAAGTATGGGTATAACAGTTAAAGACTGATATCCTGATATCTCTGAGAAAAAAAGTTTTAAGAAATGGGTAAACTGACAAAAAACCAAAAGAGTGTCGCTTCTAAGATAGAAGCCGGCAAGGCATATTCCCTCAAGGAGGCATCTCAGCTGGTCAAGGATATCACCACAACCAAGTTCGACGCATCAGTTGATATTGATGTCCGTCTTGGCGTTGATCCCCGTAAGGCCAACCAGATGGTCCGTGGCGTTGTTTCTCTTCCTAACGGTACAGGTAAGGTTACCAGAGTTCTTGCTCTGTGCACACCTGATCAGGAAGCAGCTGCTAAGGAAGCAGGTGCTGACTACGTTGGCTTTGAAGAGTACATCGAGAAGATCAAGGGTGGATGGACTGACGTTGATGTCATCATCACCATGCCCGCACTGATGGGTAAACTTGGTCCTCTTGGTCGCATTCTGGGTCCCCGTGGACTCATGCCTAACCCCAAGAGCGGTACAGTAACAATGGATGTTGCCAAGGCTGTCAAGGAAGTCAAGCAGGGTAAGATTGACTTCAAGGTTGACAAGACCGGTATCGTCCACACTTCAATCGGCAAGGTTTCATTCTCTGCCGATGCTATCAGAGAGAATGCAAAGGAGTTCATTGATACTATCATCAAACTGAAACCTTCTGCTGCTAAGGGTACATACATTAAGAGTCTTTACCTTTCAAGTACAATGAGCCGTGGTATCAAGATTGACACCAAGGCACTTGATGAGGCTTAATTTCGATTAAATCTATGAAAAAGGAAGATAAAGCACTTATTATCGAGTCCCTGAAGCAGACAATTCAGAGTTACTCAGCTTTCTACCTTGTCAATGTTGAAGGTCTGAATTCTCAGGCTACAAGTGACCTGCGCAGAAAGTGCTTCAAGAATGAGGTCAAGATGGTCGTTGTCAAGAACACCCTTCTCCAGAAGGCACTTGAACAGTTGGACGGTGATTATTCACCCCTTTACGATTCACTTAAGGGTACAACAGCCCTTATGCTGACAAACGTAGCCAACTCACCTGCCAAGCTTCTGAAGGATGCTACTGATAAGAAAACCGGTATTCCGGGTCTCAAGGCTGCTTATGCAGAGGAAAGCTTCTACATTGGAGCAAACCAGCTCGAGGCTCTGGTCAACATCAAGAGCAAGAAGGAACTCATTGCCGACGTCATTGCACTTCTGCAGTCACCGGCCAAGAACGTCATTTCTGCTCTGCAGTCTGGTGCCAACACCATCCATGGAGTTCTCAAGACTCTTGGAGAAAGAGAGAATTAATTTTTCAAAACCAAGTAACAAACCTATTAAAATTATACAACAATGGCTGATTTGAAAGCATTAGCAGAAGAACTGGTTAACCTTACCGTTAAGGAGGTCAACGAACTCGCAAACATCCTGAAGGATGAATATGGAATTGAACCCGCTGCCGCAGCTGTAGCTGTAGCTGCTGCTGGTCCTGCTGCCGCTGCTGAGGCTGCAGAAGAAAAGTCTTCATTTGACGTAGTACTGAAGAGCTTTGGTGCAAACAAGCTTGCTGTCGTTAAGGCAGTCAAGGAAGCTTGCGGCCTTGGCCTGAAGGAAGCAAAGGATCTTGTTGACGCTGCTCCCAGCACCGTTAAGGAAGGTGTAGCTAAGGACGAAGCCGAGGGTCTGAAGAAGGCTCTGGAAGAGGCTGGCGCTGAAGTAGAACTTAAGTAATTTCACAGCCTGCCCAGCAGGTAAAACGGTTAAGAAACCCCGACGGCAGCCTGCAAGGGCCTGCCTAGGGTTCTTAACCTTTTTGTGCGTTAAAAATCAAGTTCTTTAAAATTACCTTCCCTATATGTCTTCTAACACTGATAATCAGAGAATAAATTTCGCTTCCGTAAGGAATCCGATGCCGTGTCCTGATTTCCTTGAAGTACAGCTGAAGTCATTCAAGGATTTCCTGCAGTTGGACACCCCGCCTGAGAAACGCAAGAACGAAGGACTCTATAAAGTTTTTTCAGAGAACTTCCCCATAGCCGACACCCGGAACAATTTCGTCCTGGAATTTCTGGACTATTACATTGACCCGCCCCGCTACACCATTGAAGAGTGTCTGGAGCATGGTCTGACCTATAGTGTACCCTTGAAGGCCAAACTGAAACTTTACTGCACCGATCCCGATCATGAGGATTTCGATACAGTAATTCAGGACGTCTTCCTTGGCCCCATCCCTTATATGACGGCACAGGGTACTTTCGTTATCAACGGTGCTGAACGCGTTGTCGTGTCTCAGCTTCACCGTTCTCCCGGTGTATTCTTCGGCCAGAGCATCCATTCAAACGGAACTCCACTTTATTCTGCACGTATCATTCCTTTCAAGGGTTCATGGATCGAATTTGCTACAGACATAAACAATGTCATGTATGCATACATTGACCGCAAGAAGAAACTCCCGGTTACAACCCTGTTGCGTGCCATCGGTTTTGAGACCGATAAGGATATTGTGGACATTTTTGACCTTGCTGAAGAAGTGAAGGTCAACAAGACAACACTCAAGAAGTGCATTGGCCGCAAGCTTGCAGCACGTGTCCTGAGAACACGTATTGAAGATTTCGTAGATTCCGATACCGGCGAAGTCGTTTCAATTGAACGTCATGAGGTTGTCGTTGACCGTGAGGCCGAACTTACAGAAGACAATATCAATGATATACTTGATTCAGGCCTGGAAACCATTCTTCTCCACAAGGAGCAGGAGGGTCAGTCCGACTATTCGATTATCTTCAACACACTGCAGAAGGACCCGTGCAACTCTGAAAAGGAGGCAGTCCTGTACATCTACCGTCAGTTGCGTAATGCCGATCCTGCCGATGATTCAAGTGCACGTGAAGTGATCAACAACCTGTTCTTCTCAGACAAGCGTTATGATCTGGGTGAGGTCGGTCGTTACCGCGTGAACCGCAAGCTTGGTCTGACGACAGACATGAGCATTGGCGTTCTGACCAAGGAAGATATCATTGAGATTATCAAGTACCTTATAGAACTTGTCAATTCACACGCAGTGGTCGATGATATCGATCATCTGTCAAACCGTCGTGTCCGCACTGTCGGTGAGCAGCTGTCCAACCAGTTTGCTATCGGACTTGCACGTATGGCCCGTACCATACGCGAGCGCATGAATGTACGTGACAATGAGGTGTTCACTCCGACTGACCTCATCAACGCAAAGACAGTTTCTGCTGTGATCAATTCGTTCTTCGGAACAAACGCACTGTCACAGTTCATGGACCAGACCAATCCTCTGGCAGAAATCACTCACAAGCGCCGTATGTCCGCTCTCGGACCTGGCGGTCTGTCACGTGAGCGTGCCGGATTCGAGGTCCGTGACGTACACTATACCCATTACGGTCGTCTTTGCCCGATTGAGACTCCTGAAGGTCCGAACATCGGACTTATATCATCTCTGTGTATCTATGCCAAGATCAATGATCTCGGTTTCATAGAGACTCCGTACCGCAAGGTCAGCGACTGCCACGTCAATCTGAACAATGATGAGGTCAAGTATCTGACTGCCGAGGAAGAGGAAGGTGTAATCATAGGTCAGGGTAATGCACCGTATGATGAAAACGGCAAGTTCATCCGTACCCGTGTGAAGGCTCGCCGTGATGCCGATTTCCCTGTTGTTCCTCCAGAAGAGGTCGAACTCATGGACGTATCGCCCCAGCAGATTGCTTCAATTGCAGCTGCTCTGATTCCTTTCCTTGAGCATGATGATGCCAACCGTGCCCTGATGGGATCGAACATGATGCGCCAGGCCGTTCCTCTGATGCGTACCGAAGCACCTATCGTAGGTACCGGTATTGAGAAGCAGCTTGCTGAAGATTCACGCACACAGATTACAGCTGAAGGTGACGGTACTGTCACATACGTTGACGCTGCCGTTATCCGCATACAGTATGACCGTACTGAAGAGGAAGAGTTTGTAAGCTTCGAACCAGCTGAGAAGGAATACAGACTGCCCAAGTTCCGCCGTACCAACCAGAATATGACCATCGACCTTCGTCCTACATGTGAAAAGGGTCAGCGTGTCAAGGCCGGCGATATCCTTACTGAAGGTTATTCGACACAGAACGGCGAACTTGCACTTGGCAAGAACCTTCTGGTTGCATACATGCCTTGGAAGGGTTACAACTATGAGGATGCCATCGTGCTTAACGAGCGCGTAGTCCGTGAAGATATCCTGACTTCTGTTCATGTTGAAGAGTTCATCCTTGAAGTCCGTGAAACGAAGCGCGGCATGGAGGAACTTACAAATGATATTCCTAATGTCAGTGAAGACGCCACCAAGGATCTTGATGAGAACGGTATTGTCCGCATAGGTGCCTATATCCAGCCGGGTGATATCCTTATAGGAAAGATCACTCCTAAGGGTGAAAGTGATCCTTCACCTGAAGAGAAGCTGTTGCGCGCCATTTTCGGTGACAAGGCAGGTGACGTGAAGGATGCTTCACTTAAGGCTTCTCCTTCACTCAAGGGTGTTGTAATTGACAAGAAACTGTTCTCACGTGCAGTGAAGACCCGTTCTTCAAAGCAGGCTGACAAGGCAAGACTGCCTATGATTGATGCCGAGTTTGAGGACAAGGTTTCTGAACTGAAGGGCGTTCTTGTAAAGAAACTGCTTACTTTGACTGACAAGAAGACATCACAGGGCATTTTTGACCTGCTTGGTACTGAGGTCATTGCCAAGGGTGCACGTTTCAAGAAGGAAACTCTTGAGGCTCTTGACTATTCATCAGTCCAGTCAGACCGTTGGACTGCTGACGAACATACAAACGAACTTGTTTCAAAACTGATTGTAAACTACCTGCGCAAGTATAAGGAATTCGATGCCGAGAACAAGCGCAAGAAGTTTGCTCTTACCATTGGTGACGAACTGCCTTCAGGTATCATCCAGATGGCAAAGGTTTACGTTGCCAAGAAGCGTAAGATCGGCGTAGGTGACAAGATGGCCGGCCGTCACGGTAACAAGGGTATCGTGTCACGCGTGGTCAAGCAGGAGGATATGCCGTTCCTGGCTGACGGAACTCCCGTTGATATCGTTCTCAACCCGCTGGGTGTGCCTTCACGTATGAACATCGGTCAGATATTTGAGACCGTTCTCGGTCATGCCGGACGTGAACTTGGCGTCAAGTTCGCCACTCCTATCTTTGACGGTGCTACTATGGATGATCTTAACACCTGGACTGACAAGGCCGGTCTGCCTCGTTATGGCAAGACACAGCTCTATGACGGCGGCACAGGTGAACCGTTTGACCAGTGTGCAACAGTGGGTGTCACCTATATGCTGAAACTGGGTCACATGGTTGAAGACAAGATGCATGCCCGTTCAATCGGACCGTACTCTCTTATCACACAGCAGCCGCTTGGCGGTAAGGCACAGTTCGGTGGTCAGCGTTTCGGTGAAATGGAAGTCTGGGCTCTTGAAGCATTCGGTGCATCACACGTGCTTCAGGAAATCCTGACTATCAAGTCCGATGATGTTACAGGCCGTTCAAAGGCTTATGAGGCTATTGTGAAAGGTGATCCGATGCCAATACCTGGCATCCCCGAATCTCTCAACGTGCTGCTGCACGAACTGCGCGGTTTGGGTCTGAGCATCAATCTTGATTAATCACCATTAAAGAAAAGAAGCCATGCCTTTCAAAAAAGATACAAAAGTCAGCAACAAGTTTTCGAAAATCACCATCAGTCTTGCTTCACCGGAAGAGATTCTGACGAATTCAAGCGGTGAGGTTCTGAAACCCGAGACCATTAACTACCGTACATACAAGCCTGAACGTGACGGTCTTTTCTGCGAGCGCATTTTCGGTCCGGTCAAGGACTATGAGTGCCATTGCGGAAAGTACAAGAGAATCCGTTACAAAGGCATTGTCTGCGAACGTTGCGGTGTTGAAGTGACTGAAAAGAAGGTGCGCCGTGAACGTATGGGCCATATCCAGCTTGTAGTTCCCGTAGCTCATATCTGGTATTTCCGTTCACTTCCAAACAAGATAGGTTATCTGCTGGGCATTCCTACCAAGCAGCTTGACTCCATAATCTATTACGAGCGTTACGTTGTCATCAACCCGGGTGTCTGGGCTGAACAGAGCACACTTGGAAGCAACAAGCTGGATCTGCTTTCAGAAGAGGAGTATCTTGACATTCTTGACAAGCTGCCCCGTGAGAATCAGATTCTTGAGGACAATGATCCCCAGAAGTTCGTTGCCAAGATGGGCGCAGAAGCAATATATGACCTGCTTTGCCAGCTTGATCTGGACAAGCTGTCATTCGAACTGCGTGCCAAGGCCAATCAGGAGAATCCGTCAATGCAGCGCAAGACCGAGGCTCTGAAGCGTCTTCAGGTTGTCGAGTCTTTCCGTGCTTCACGTGACCTGAACCGTCCTGAATGGATGATTCTCAAGGTTATTCCTGTCACTCCTCCGGAACTCCGTCCTCTGGTACCTCTGGATGGTGGCCGCTTTGCTACATCGGACCTGAATGACCTGTACCGTCGCGTCATTATCCGCAACAACCGTCTTAAGAGACTGATTGAAATCAAGGCTCCTGAGGTTATTCTGCGTAATGAGAAGCGTATGCTGCAGGAAGCTGTTGACTCTCTGTTTGACAACAGCCGCAAGGCAAGTGCTGTCAAGTCTGAAGCCAACCGTCCTCTCAAGTCACTGTCTGACTCTCTTAAGGGTAAGCAGGGACGCTTCCGTCAGAACCTTCTGGGTAAGCGTGTTGACTATTCTGCACGTTCAGTTATCGTTGTAGGTCCTGAACTGAAGATGGGTGAGTGCGGTATTCCAAAGCTGATGGCCGCTGAACTGTACAAGCCGTTCATCATACGCAAGCTCATTGAGCGCGGCATTGTAAAGACCGTAAAGTCTGCAAAGAAGATAGTTGACCGCAAGGATCCTATCGTATGGGATATTCTGGAATATGTAATGAAGGGCCATCCCGTTCTGCTGAACCGTGCTCCTACACTGCACCGTCTGGGTATCCAGGCATTCCAGCCCAAGATGATTGAGGGTAAGGCAATCCAGTTGCACCCGCTGGCATGTACCGCTTTCAACGCCGACTTTGACGGTGACCAGATGGCTGTCCATTTGCCTCTGAGCAACGAGGCTGTTCTTGAAGCCCAGATGCTCATGCTCCAGTCACATAACATTCTTAACCCTGCCAATGGTGCTCCTATCACCGTGCCTGCACAGGATATGGTTCTTGGTCTGTACTACATAACCAAGCTGCGCCGTTCCGTCAAGGACAAGGATGGTAACTACATTGAGAAGGTCAAGGGTGAAGGTCTGACATTCTATGGTCCTGAAGAGGCTCTCATTGCCTACAATGAAGGTCAGGTTGACATTCACGCCGTCGTTAACGTGATGGTCAAGGATGTTGACGAGCAGGGCTCATACATCAACCATATTGTTGAAACTTCAGTAGGCCGTATCATCGTGAACGAGATTGTTCCTGATGAAGTGGGCTACATCAACTACATCATATCAAAGAAGACTCTGCGTGATCTGATATCGGACGTAATCAAGAAGGTGGGTGTTGCACGCGCCTGCGAATTCCTGGACGGTATCAAGAATCTGGGTTACAAGATGGCCTTCAAGGGCGGTCTGTCATTCAACCTGAATGATATCATCATCCCGAAGGAGAAGGAGGAACTTGTACGCAAGGGTAATGAAGAGGTTGAAGGTATCATGGCTGAATATAACATGGGTCTTATTACCGATAACGAACGTTACAACAAGGTTATCGATGTCTGGACACATGTCAATGAAGACCTTTCAAAGGTTCTGATGAAGACCATTTCTTCCGATGACCAGGGCTTCAACTCAGTTTATATGATGCTTGACTCAGGTGCCCGTGGTTCTAAGGAACAGATCCGTCAGCTGTCCGGTATGCGTGGTCTGATGGCCAAGCCGCAGAAGGCAGGTGCTGAAGGTGCTCAGATCATTGAGAATCCTATTCTTTCGAACTTTAAGGAAGGTCTGTCAGTGCTTGAGTACTTCATCTCCACACACGGTGCCCGTAAGGGTCTTGCCGATACCGCTCTGAAGACTGCCGATGCCGGTTATCTGACACGTCGTCTTGTTGACGTTTCACATGACGTGATCATCACTGAAGAGGACTGCGGTACTCTGCGCGGTCTGGTATGCACCGCCCTCAAGGAGAATGAAGAGGTTGTCGCATCACTGTATGAACGTATATTAGGCCGTGTTTCAGTCCATGATGTCATTCATCCTACAACCGGTGAACTGCTGGTTGCCGGCGGTGACATGATCACTGAAGACATTGCAAAGAAGATAGACGAATCACCTATTGAAAGTGTTGAAATCCGTTCAGTGCTTACCTGCGAAAGCAAGCGTGGCGTTTGCGCCAAGTGCTACGGCCGCAACCTGGCAACAAGCCGTCTGGTCGAGAAGGGTGAGGCTGTCGGTGTCATTGCAGCACAGTCAATCGGTGAGCCTGGTACTCAGTTGACACTCCGTACATTCCATGCCGGTGGTACCGCAAGTAACATTGCAGCAAATTCACGTCTGATAGCCAAGTATGACTGCCGCGTTGAGTTTGAGGAACTTCGTACGGTTGATGCTACCAAGAATGACGGAACAGCTGTTCAGGTCGTTGTAGGTCGTCTGGGTGAAGCCAAGTTCATTGATGAGAACACCGGAATAGCTTTGTCAAACCACAACCTGCCTTACGGTTCAAATCTGTACGTAAAGAATGGCGCAGTTGTAAAGAAGGGTGACCTGATTGCTGACTGGGATCCGTTCAATGCACTGATTATCACTGAAGTTGCCGGTACAGTCAAACTGACTGACGTCATTGCAAACGTTACCTATAAGGTTGAGTCCGATGAATCAACCGGTCTTGAAGAGATTATCATCACTGAAACCAAGGACCGTACAAAGATTCCTTCAGCAGACATTGTCGATTCAAAGGGTGAAGTCCTTCGTTCATATAATCTGCCCGTCGGCGGTCATGTGGTAATAAAGGATGGTCAGAAACTCTCTGCCGGTGACATTCTGGTCAAGATTCCGCGTGTTCAGGGTAAGGCTGGTGATATTACCGGCGGTCTGCCCCGTGTTACCGAACTGTTTGAGGCCCGTAACCCGTCCAACCCGGCAGTCGTATCGGAAATTGACGGTACTGTTCACATGGGTAAGATCAAGCGCGGTAACCGTGAAATTTCAGTTGTATCACGTACTGATGATGAAAAGAAGTATCTGGTTGCCCTTTCAAAGCAGATTCTTGTTCAGGAAGGCGACTATGTACGTGCCGGAACACCGCTGTCTGACGGTGCAATCACTCCGTCTGACATTCTTGCCATCAAGGGCCCCACAGCTGTACAGGAGTACATTGTCAATGAGGTTCAGGACGTTTACCGTCTGCAGGGTGTGAAGATCAACGACAAGCACTTTGAAATCATTGTGCGTCAGATGATGCGTAAGGTTGAGATTGATGAACCGGGCGATACCCGTTTCCTGGCTCAGCAGGTAGTTGACAAGCTGGAATTCATGGAGGAGAACGACCGTATCTGGGGCAAGCTTGTTGTCACTGATCCGGGTGATTCCGAAAACCTGTTTGCAGGTCAGATGGTTACTGCACGCAAGCTCCGTGATGAGAATTCTATGCTGAAGCGTAAGGACCTGAAACTTGTTCAGGCTCAGGAAGCCAAGCCGGCCACTTCAACACAGATTCTGCAGGGTATTACACGCGCAGCTCTTGCTACTCAGAGTTTCATGTCTGCCGCATCATTCCAGGAGACCACAAAGGTCCTGAACGAAGCTGCCATAAACGGCAAGAGCGACAGTCTGCTGGGTATGAAGGAGAACGTTATCTGCGGTCACCTGATTCCTGCCGGAACCGGTCTGCGTGAATTCGACAAGATTGTTGTAGGTGACAAGGAGGAATATGAACGTCTTCAGTCATCACGCAGCAGCGTCCTTGACATGGATCTGCCCAATCGCGAATAATTGATTAGACTTGATATTTGAAGAGGGGTGACGGTTTCCGCCACCCCTCTTCTTTATCCAAATCGGGCAGACATATCAGACTGACGGCAGACTGTGGCCCAGAATATGTCTGTATGTGTCCAATGCAAAGACATCGGTCATGCCGCTTATGTAGTCCAGGATGGCCATGACGCGTACGTATGGTGAAGAATCGCTAATCTCATACTGGCTGGAGACGCGGCCCATAAGGAGCTTGGAATACTCCTTTTCCGGATGCAGGACGGCATCAACATTCAGTTCCAGGAGGGTGCTTATAATGCGGAAACCGGCCAGTTCCACGTCAAAAACGTCCTTTGAGTGGTATATGCGTTCGACAGACATGTCATACAGGTAGTGATATGCCTTGCTTAAAGGTTCGCTTATGTGGTCAATGAGTGTGCCTTTGAAGGTTCCCTGAAGAATGTCCTTCTCACCGTCAATGAAAGCGCGTGTGCATTCGTCTATCAGCCTGCCAATGACTTTGGAACGCAGGTAGGCAATCTGTTCGTTGGCATCGTTGACTTCAAGGAATATGCTTTCTGCACGGGCTTTGCCATTATCGGTCAGGAATTCCATCAGGTAATGCTTTGTCTCTTCTGTGGACAGCAGCTTGAGTTTGTGGGCGTCTTCCATGTCCATTATCAGATAGCATATGTCATCAGCGGCCTCAACCAGGTAAACAAGCGGGTGACGGGCGTAGCGCAGAGGCTTGCCAGGTGCACTGAGCCTGATCATGCCCAGTTCATCGGCCACGGTCTGGAACGCTTTTGCATCGGACTCAAAGAAACCGAACTTGTGGTGTCCTTCTGCGTATATTGACGAATACGGGTACTTGGCGACTGTGGCCAAGGTTGAGTAGGTCATGGCAAATCCGCCGTCACGACGGCCCAGAAATTTGTGTGTGAGCAGGCGGAAGGCGTTGGCGTTGCCTTCAAAGTTGATGACGTCTGTCCACCATGCCGGGTTGTCTTCAAGCAGGTCTTTCACATACTGTCCCTTGCCTTCAGTGAAGAAGGCCGATATGGCTTTTTCTCCGGAATGGCCGAATGGGGGATTGCCCATGTCGTGAGCCAGACATGCGGCCGATACGATGTTCCCTATCTCACTGATGTAGGTGTCATTGAGTTCGGGGTGCATGCGCATTAAATGACGCAGCACGTTGTTGCCCAGTGAACGGCCAACGCAGGCCACTTCAAGGCTGTGTGTCAGACGGTTATGAACGAACACGCTGCCTGGCAGAGGAAATACCTGCGTCTTGTTCTGGAGACGGCGGAATGGAGCTGAAAAAACCAGACGGTCATAGTCGCGCAGAAAGACCGAACGGTCATCATGTGAAGTCTGATACGGCCCTTCCATGCCGAAACGTTTACTTGACAGAAGCTTTTCCCATTCCATATTGCCGGTGTGTTTTTTAATGAACCCAAAAGTAGCCTTTTTTTCCATTTTTCTTGTTATTTTCGCACATAACTTAATTCCCAGTCAGGATGACAATCAGAATAATCAACCGCTCACACCATGCTCTTCCGGAGTATGCCACCAGCCAGTCGGCAGGTATGGACCTCAGGGCCAACCTGGACGAACCAATTGTTTTGAAACCTATGGAGCGCCGTCTTGTTCCCACAGGACTTTTCATGTCCCTTCCAGCTGGATTTGAGGCTCAGGTGCGTCCGCGCAGCGGTCTTGCCATAAAGAAAGGAATTACGGTTCTCAATTCACCAGGTACGATTGACGCCGATTACCGCGGTGAAATCGGAGTTATTCTGATAAATCTCTCACAGGATGATTTCGTTATCAATGACGGTGAACGCATTGCACAGATGGTCATTGCCCGTCACGAACAGGCGCAGTGGGAACAGGTAGAAACTCTTGATGAAACCGAGCGCGGAGCTGGCGGATTCGGTCACAGCGGAATCTGATGAAGCGTACAGTGTTGTTCATTCTGCCGTATCTGGCATTGTGCATGTCTTGCCGTGCGTCAAAGCAGACTGATCTGACGGACATGCATGATGGCTATGCCCATGACCATTTTTATATGGAGGCGGTTAAAATGAACAATGACGGCCGATATGATTCTGCAATGGACCTGATGTCCTTCAGTCTTGATCTGGATACGGCATCGGCAGCTTCATGTTACACTCTGGCACAATATTATATGACTCTGGCCGGCCGTGAGGCACAGTCTGAGTACGCCGCAAAAGCTGAGAAACTGTTGTTAAGGGCTGTACGGCTTGAGCCTGACAACTACTGGTACTCACGTCTGCTGGCCATGAACTATCTGCGTCAGAAGAAGAATCCTGAGGCTCTGGCCCTTTATGAGGATATGATAAGCCGTTTTCCGGGGCGTACCGACATCCTGATGACTCTTGCCGGTCTGTATGACGATGCAGGAGAATATGAAAAGGAACTGCGTGCGCTTGAGCGTTTCGGAAAGATTGAGGATGTGGCCGACGAACTCAAGTTCCAGCGTTTTGCATGTTACCTCCAGATGGGTGAACTTGATTCTGCCTATTATGAGTCCGATAATCCTGCCGATGTGATAGAACTGCTCATGAATACTACACGTGAAATGATTGAACATGCGGAAAGTAATCTGGACAAGATGAAATGCCGTTCCATGCTTGACCTTGTGTTCAGTTTCTGCGATGTGGTCATCAGACATGAGCCGCAACTGGCAAAAGCGTATTCACAGAAGTCCATAGCTTATTTCTGGATGGGTGAGAATGACAAGGCACTTGATGTTCTTGATCAGGGTATCAGGAATGCATCGGCCAAGGACAAACCGGAGCTGTTCAATCTGAGGGGCGATTTCCATCATACGTTAGGTGATATGGAAAAAATGTTTGCCGATTATGATTCCACCCTATTCTATGAACCGGACAATATAGCTGTCCTGAACAATTACGCCTATTTCATGTCGCTTGAAGACCGTGAACTTGAGCGCGCTCTTGAAATGAGTGCTAGAACAATTTCTGCGGAGCCATATAATTCTACATTCCTTGATACTTATGCATGGATTCTGTTCCGTCTTAAAAGATATAAGGAGTCTTTGGAGTATATGGAAAAGGCTCTCAAGTACATGGAGACGGATAATGCAGACCTGTTTGAACATTTTGGCGACGTGCTGTATAAATGCGGCAATGTGGAAAAGGCTGTGGAGAACTGGCACCGTGCAATGCAGCTGAACAGCAGTTCCAGAACTTTGGACATTAAAATCCGGGAAGGCAAATACGTGGAATGAGAAGGATAGTTTCATACATACTGGCCATTATTCTGCTTGCATCATGCGGTTCCGTAAACAGGACCCGCAAGTCCGATGAAGGCAAGGTTCAGAATGAAGAAATGATGATTCTGTCCCGTCTGGTAGAACCGGAACAGCCCGATGAACTTACAGCAAGCATGTCTGTCAGCATATCCGGAATGAAAGTCAACGGACAGATCAGAATGCGCCGTGACCACAGCATCCAGTTCAGTGCAAGTCTGCTCGGACTGATGGAGGTGGCCCGCATAGAATTCCTTCCTGACCAGGTGATAATTGTGGACCGTATGAACGGACGCTATTGCGTGTGCCATTATGCTTTTCTTCCGTACAGGAATGAATTGGGGCTTGATTTTCAGGTAGTCCAGTCCATTTTCTGGAACCGCGCCTTCTCTCCCGATGCCACCACTACGGACAGATACAGCCGTTTTGTGATACAGAACCATGATGCGGAATCGTTCATTTTCAAGGAGACTCAGTGCGGATATGTCTTTACATGCGACAAA
The DNA here is from genome assembly GCA_018065615.1 of Candidatus Colenecus caballi. Classification (GTDB taxonomy): domain Bacteria; phylum Bacteroidota; class Bacteroidia; order Bacteroidales; family Bacteroidaceae; genus Colenecus; species Colenecus caballi. Next base: position 15,055 of record JAGHSY010000010.1, read on the forward strand.
TCTGGCCGGCTGGTGCGAACGGACAAGGCGGGGGTGTGCAGTATTAGTTATTCGGACTTCGGGAAGGTGTCATCCGATTTTTCATTTCCTCAGACCATTACGCTTGACATACCGGCATCGGGCTTTTTAAAGAGCATATCGTTAAAGCTGTCATCAGTATCCACAGCAAAGCAGAAATGGCCAGACCGGACTCAGATACCAAGCAGGCTGAAGCGTGTTGAACTTGAAGACATTTTGGATGATTTTGATTTATGAAGCATGCATTTATATTGATTCTGGCTCTATTGTTTTCTCTGCTGGCGCAGGGACAGTCTAACGCTTCCATTGAGAAGATGCGCAGGGAACGCGCTCAGATGGAGGAGCAGATTGCCATGCAGGAAAAGATACTGACCGGCACCGAAAGCAGCATATCAAGTCAGGTGTCGAATCTCAACATTCTGACAGCCAGACTTAAGGAGCGTACCAGACTGTTGAATGAGACACGTTCACAGGTACGTCAGTTGGAACGTGAATCCCAGCGTCTGGATAATGAGATTGCCGCATTGGAAAGTGATTTGGAGAAATGCCGTCAGGCCTATGCGGACGCATGCCGTTTTTATCAGAATCAGAATGCCAGTTTCAATCCGCTGACTTTCATTGTGTCTGCAAAGACCTTTTCCCAAATGAACCGCAGGATACGTTATGTCAGCGAGTATTCGGTTTCGCTTAGGGAAATGGCCGATGAGATAACGCAAAAGAAGGATACAATTGAGCACAGACGTTCTGAGGTTGAGGCTATGAGGCTTGAAAAGGTGGAACTGCAGAAAGTCCAGCAGGCAAATGAAGAGGCTGCAAAAAAGGAGGAAAAGCAACAGAAATCAATAGTCTCTCAGCTTAAGAACAAGCGTTCCAGCCTGAAGAAGGAGATCGCTGCCAAGCAGAAGCAGATGACGGCCCTTTCAAAGGAGATAGAACGTCAGATCCAACTGGCCATAAAGGAAGAGCAGGCTGAAAAGAAAAGCAGCAGACCTGCTCAGGAAGATATCAGACTTACAGGTTCTTTTGAAAGCAACAAGGGTAAACTGCCCATACCTGTCACTTCTGCGTATATTGTTGTCGGTGAATATGGCGTCCAGAATGTTGCAGGCATGAAGGACGTGAAACAGAACAACCTGGGCATTGACATACAGGGTGAGAAGGGGGCTACCGCACGTGCGGTGTTTGACGGTACGGTTTCATCGATCTTCCAGCAGGGCAAGGGTCAGATAGGTGTTCTGATAAGACACGGTTCCTATATTTCCGTCTATTGCAACTTGAGCGATACGCGTCTCAAGAAAGGAGATAAGGTTAAGACGGGCGATATTATAGGTAATATCCAGGTTTCTGAGAATGGAATGCCGGTGCTGCATTTCCAACTGCACAAGGAGAGCAGCCGTCTTAATCCGTCAGACTGGCTGCGCCGTTAGGAAAAATTGAGTAACTTTGCAGTCCAAAACTCACCTATATGATTACAGCAGAACAACTGAAAGATGTACTTGACCGCACTGAAGCGTTGAAACGTTACCTGAATATTGATTCCAAACTCATCCAGGTCGAAGAAGAACAGCTTCGGACACAGGCTCCCGGTTTCTGGGATGACCCCAAGAAAGCTGAGATTCAGATGAAGAAAGTCAAGGATCTGCAGGCATGGATTGACGGTTACAAACAGGTTCGCGCGCTGGCTGACGAACTGTCACTTGCCATGGATTTCTTCAAGGAGGAACTGGTGACCGAACAGGAAGTTGATGAGAATTATACCAAGGCATTGCAGGCTGTTGAATCACTTGAACTCAAGAACATGCTTCGTGAAGAGGCCGATGAAATGGACTGTGTTCTCAAGATCAACTCCGGAGCAGGCGGAACAGAGAGTCAGGACTGGGCGCAGATGCTTATGCGTATGTACATGCGTTGGGGTGAGAACAATAACTACAAAGTGACTGTGGCTAACCTGCAGGATGGTGATGAAGCCGGAATCAAGCAGGTGACTATGGAAATTGAAGGTCCGTTCGCTTACGGATACCTTAAAGGTGAAAACGGTGTACACCGTCTGGTGCGCGTTTCCCCGTATAACGCACAGGGCAAACGCATGACTTCATTTGCCAGTGTCTTTGTCACACCGCTTATTGATGATTCCATTGAGGTAGAAATCAATCCGGCACTTATGAGCTGGGATACTTTCCGCAGCGGTGGCGCCGGCGGTCAGAATGTGAACAAGGTTGAATCAGGTGTACGTCTGCGTTACCAGTTCAAGGACCCATATACCGGTGCAGAAGAGGAGATTCTGATTGAAAATACCGAGACCCGTGACCAGCCCAAGAACAAGGAGCGTGCACTGCAGCACCTGCGTTCCATTCTTTATGACAAGGAACTGCAGCACCGCATGGCCGAACAGGACAAGATAGAGGCCGGAAAGAAGAAAATAGAGTGGGGTTCCCAGATACGTTCGTACGTTTTTGATGACCGTCGTGTAAAGGACCACCGCACTGGTTTCCAGACATCCGATGTGAACGGCGTCATGGACGGCGGTATTGACGGATTCATAAAATCATACCTGATGTCCTTTGCCGAATCAAAGGAAAAAGAAAACATGCTTTAAAAAACAATACTATAATTCTAGTATCATGTCAGTAGAAATTGAACGCAAGTTCCTTGTAAAGGGAACATCATATCGCAGTCAGGCATTCAGCCACTACGATATTCTTCAAGGTTACATTGCTCATGAGAACGGACGTTCCGTACGTGTCCGCATTACTGACACAGAGGCTATCCTTACAATCAAGGGGCCCAGTGACAGTCGTGGCATGAGCCGTTATGAATGGAATCATCTGATTCCTGTTGATGAAGCCCGTGAGCTTTTTGAACTCCACCAGAGCGGGAGCATTGAAAAACGCCGTTATCTTGTTCACAGCGGGCCTCATGTCTTTGAGGTCGATGAATTCCATGGTGACAACGAAGGTCTTGTAATGGCCGAAGTTGAACTGGGGTCAGAGGACGAACCCTTTGTAAAGCCTGATTTCATTGGAAAGGAAGTGACAGGAGACCACCGTTATTACAACGCTTATCTTGCCACCAATCCGTTCAGGACCTGGACTTCAGAACAGGTCTGATAACCCAGTATCCTACAGCATTTCCTGCCAGGACTCCAATTGTGTTAGCAACCAGATCGGCCCAATCACCGCTCCGGTAATCTGTAAGAAACAATTGGGCCAGTTCCATGGTGCCGGAGAATGCTATGGGTGCAATGACGGCGAACCAGATGAGTCTGTTCTTGTCCAGTTCATTGTGGTGCTTGAGATACTCAAACCAGAGTACCAGTTCCAGACCTCCGTACATGCAGATGTGGGCAATCTTGTCAATGCCTTTTATAGATCCCAGATCAGATTCCGGCGGATTGAAAAGTGACAGGAACAGTATGGTGGCCAGCACCAGCAGTGTAAGAGGGTAAGTCCTGATAATCCGTTTCATATTGCAAAATTAACCATAATACCTGAACGCATGTCCAAAGACATTTTCTATTTTTCAAAGTCAGACCGTGTTGCGGCTCTGATACTGTTGTGCATCATTGCGGTTCTTGTTTCAGTGCGATGCGGATTTGAACCGGAAAAGCCGGTTCTTTCTGCAGACCTTCAGGATTCGCTCAAATGGGAGCCTGCACCACGTGTGTACCGTTACCATGTGACTGATACGGTGGTCCATATTGTTCATAAGGTTGAATACGTCCATACTGCTGTGAAGAGATATGAACGCGTTGATTCATTGAAGCCAAAAACTAAGAAAATCCCCATTTCACCGATTGATTTAAACCGTGCCGATTCGTCGGATCTGGTGAAACTGCCTGGAATTGGAGCCTATTTCGCATCAAGGATTGTCCGATACAGGGAGCAGCTTGGCGGGTTCGTTTCAACCGCACAGTTGTTTGAGATTGATGGACTGGCTGATTCTGTGGCAGGATGGTTCTTTGTTTCAGACAGCCTGCATACTGTCCGTCTGGATGTGAATGCACTTTCATTGTCATCACTGCGCCGTCATCCGTATCTGAATTTTTATCAGGCACGTGCCATTGTCGAATTCCGCAAAGACCGTGGCAAATTGAAAGGTCCTGAACAGCTTGCTCTTCTTGAAGAGTTCACGCAGCAGGACCTTGAAAGACTGGAACCTTATCTGGATTTCAAATGATCAGTCGCGGCTGAAAAGGTCACGTGTATAGACCTTCTCCTTGACATCATCAAGACTGGAGTCATATCTGTTCGCAATGATGGAATCACAGCGGTTCTTGAAAGTGTTCAGGTCATTGACAATCTCGCTGCCGAAGAATGTGTCTCCGTCATTCAGAGTAGGCTCGAAAATGATGACATGAGCGCCTTTTGCCTTGACGCGTTTCATGACTCCCTGAATGGAACTCTGACGGAAATTGTCAGAATTGGACTTCATGGTCAGGCGGTAAACACCTACTGTTATCACTTTTTCCTTGTCCTGATTCCATGAACTGTTGGCGGTGTAGTATCCGGCTTTTTCAAGGACACGGTCAGCAATGAAATCCTTGCGGGTACGGTTGCTTTCAACAATTGCCTGAATAAGATTCTCGGGAACATCATTGTAATTGGCCAGAAGCTGTTTTGTGTCTTTGGGCAGGCAGTATCCGCCATATCCGAATGACGGATTGTTGTAGTGGCATCCGATACGCGGATCAAGTCCTACACCGTCAATGATGGCACGTGTGTCAAGTCCCTTCATTTCTGCGTAGGTGTCAAGTTCGTTGAAGAAGCTGACGCGTAGTGCCAGATAAGTGTTGGCAAACAGCTTGACGGCCTCTGCTTCAGTCGTTCCCATATACAGAGTGTCAATGTTTTCCTTGATAGCACCTTCCTGCAGTATGCGTGCAAACTCATGGGCGGCCTTTTCAAGAGCCGGAACGTTCCTGTCGAATCCGACTATAATTCTGGAAGGATACAGGTTGTCATACAGGGCCTTGCTCTCGCGCAGGAATTCAGGAGCGAAAATGATGTTCGGAACCACCACCTTCATTGTTCCGTCTGCCTGACGTTCGCGGTATGAGAACTTTTCGCGGACATTTTCAGTATATCCGACAGGAATGGTTGACTTGATGACCATAATGGCATCGGGATTGACTTTAAGTACAAGATCAATCACTTCTTCAACGTGTGATGTGTCAAAAAAGTTCTTCTTGCTGTCATAATTGGTAGGAGCGGCAATTACAACGAAATCTGCATCGGAATAGGCCTTTTCTCCGTCAAGTGTTGCGGTCAGATCAAGTTCCTTTTCAGCGAGATATTTTTCAATGTATTCGTCCTGAATGGGAGAACGGCGGTTATTGATAAGATCCACCTTTTCCCTGATGACATCCACTGCGGTTACCTGATTGTGCTGAGCAAGCAATGTTGCTATTGACAGACCGACATAACCGGTTCCTGCTACTGCAATTTTCATAACTCTATAAATTATTTTATCAATTCAATCTGCGACAAAGGCATTTCCATTCTGGCTGCTCCAAGCATTCCCAAATTGACTGCAATGCACTTGCGTCCGTTCACTTCAACAAGGTCACATTCGCTCCCGGCCAAGGGACCATGTATGACGCGAACGTGGTCACCTGGAGCAAAAAGGCCCGGTTCCACCGTTATTTCGCGGTCATCATATTCTACCATGCGCCGGAAAATATTCATGCTTTCTTCACGGACAGTCGCTGACTTGTGCGTGTCGCGGTCAACAAGGAAATGGGTTATGTCAGGTACATTTTCAAGTATTTCCACTCTTTCAGAATATTTGCACCTGATGAATATATATCTTGGAATCAGCAATACTTCAACATTTTTCATGCGGTCACTCCAACGCCGGCGGACAATCTGAACGGGAAGGTAATGTTCAACATTCAGGTGTGAAAGCATATCTGCGGCTTTGTGCTCGTGACAATACCTGACACAACCTACAAACCATTGCGGTTTGGCATACAAGGTTGGGATTTCAGTTCCGACTGGAAATAGCGGCATATAAACAGAATTGCGCTTACTTTACATACAAAGGTATGCCTTTTATTGGAAATTCTTTATCTTTGCGGGAAAGAAAGCATCAGATGAAATACAAACTGTTAGCACTTCTGTTTATGGCAGTAACTGTATATTCTTGTAAGGCACAGTCTGTTGCAAATGAAACAATGGTTCTCATGAAGACCACTGCAGGTGACATTACAATCAAGCTCTACAATGAAACGCCTTTTCACAGAGACAATTTCATTAAGCTGGTTCAGGATCATTATTATGACAGTCTGCTGTTCCACCGTGTGATTCGTGACTTCATGGTTCAGACCGGTGATCCGGATTCCAAAAACGCCCCAAAGCTCCAGCAGTTGGGAACAGGCGGTCCGGATTATACCATTCCTGCTGAATTCGTTTTTCCAAAATACTATCATAAACGTGGTGCTTTGTGTGCAGCCCGCAAGTCCGACCAGGTGAATCCGGAGCAGAGTTCATCGGGCTCACAGTTTTACATAGTGACAGGAAAGACCTATGGGGTAAGGGAACTGCGTGAAATGGCGGAGGAGATGAACAGTCAGATGGAAAAAAACATCTTTAACCGTTTATGTGCCCAATACCGTGACTCAATCATTGCACTTCAGAATGCTGATGACCAGTATGGCATGTCCAAACTGCAGAATATGCTGTATGAGCAGACAAGAGCAAGACTGAAAGGACAGGAACCTTTCAAGTTCACCCAGGAGCAGGAGGAAACATATATGAAGATTGGCGGTGCTCCCCATTTGGACGGTCAGTACACCGTGTTCGGTGAAGTGGTTGACGGGATGAAGGTAATTGACAGGATTGGCCGTGTTTCAACCGATGTTTATGACCGTCCTTTGAAGGATGTCAGAATTATTACGATGGAAATTATTAAATAAATAATGATATGAAAAGAAAGTTATCACTCTTCTTGATGGTCATGCTGGTTGCAATGTCAGCATGTGCCAAGACCAAAGCACCCAAGTATGTGTTTTATTTCATTGGTGACGGTATGGGTATCAATCAGGTAATGGCAACCCAATACTACAAGTCCGATGTGCAGGGTTCACTTGGATGGGACAGATTGTGCTTTACCGGTTTTCCTTATGGAGGTATGGTCGTCACCCATTCTGCCAACAACTACGTTACCGACAGTGCTGCGGCCGGTACTGCGTTGGCATCGGGCCAGAAGACAAACAATAATGTCCTGGGTGTCCTGCCTGACCGTAAGACAAAGTGTGAATCAATTGCTGAAATGGCACATAAGAAGGGTTATCGCGTTGCAATAGGTACAACGGTTTGCATTGATCATGCTACGCCCGGCGTCTTTTATGCCCATCAGGCCAGCCGTGACAACTACCATCAGATTGGTACTGAACTTAGCCAGTCCGGTTTCGAGTTCTTTGGCGGAGAGGATTTCCACACCCCGTTTGACAGGAAGATAGAAGATGAAGGCAACTACGTTCAGGCTGAGAAGGCCGGTTATACCATAGTTCACGGATATGATGAGTATCTGGAAAAGGCAGGGTCATCGGACAAGATAATCCTGTTTGACAAGAACCCGAAGGAAGACCATTACTGCAAATTTGCAATTGACCGCGGTGAAGATGATCTTACTCTGTCCCAGATTACAACTGCAGCCATTGACTTTATGATGAAGGACCCTAAGAAAGGATTCTTCATGATGATGGAAGGAGGCAAGATAGATCAGGCCTGTCATGGCAATGATGCTGCTACGGTAATAAAGGAGACGCTTGATTTTGACGAGGCCATAAGGATTGCATATGATTTCTACCTGCAGCATAAGGATGAAACGCTGATTGTTGTCACCGCTGACCATGAGACCGGTGCAATGGGACTTAGCAACGGCAACTACCGTCTGAATTCCAAGGTTCTTCAGTATCAGAACATGAGTGAAGGTGAATTCAGCGCTCACCTTGAGAAGATGGGCCGTGAGATTGGAGACATCCTGACTTGGGAAGAGGTGGAGCAGGAACTCAAGGACCACTATGGTTTCTGGGACAAGATCCGTCTGTCACAGAAGCAGACCGATCTGCTGCGTACCACTTATGTCGAGACATTCGGCATGGGGCCGGGAGAACTCAAAGCCGAGGAATACTATAAGGTTGACAAGATGTCCGATGAAGCTACCCGTATAATATCTGAGATTGCGCAGATAAGTTGGGGAACAGGCAGCCATTCCGGCGGTATGGTTCCTGTGTTTGCCATTGGTGCAGGTGCTGAAGTGTTCTGCGGTCAGCTGGACAATACGGAGATTCCGATGCTTATAAAGAAGATTGCCAAGTATTGATTGGCGGTAAACATGAAAAAGGCGGTCAAAATGACCGCCTTTTTTCATTTGTGGGCTTCATTGAACATTTTCAACCTTTCTTCCAGCAGAGGGAACTGGTCTTCACGTATGTTCGAAGAACAGCCGCGTATTCCCTGTCTGGTACTGCCCGTAGATTTCAGGGTAATTCCGCTGATTCCGTAGTACAGCAGTTCGTGCAGCAGCTGGCCGCCTTCCATGGGTGTGCCGTCAGGAAGGTTGTAGCTGAAAGTGAAGAAGAATCCGTTGCTCACGTCCTCATCAAGATCCTTGTCATAAGTGATGTTGAATCCGTTACGCAGCAGTGCAGCCTTGATCTTTTCAGTGCGGCGCGCATATTCGCGTATGTCCTCACGGAACTTGTAATCACCGTCACATGCGGCTTTGAGCATGGCAGCCATGGCAAATTGTACAGAATGGGTTACGCCCGATGACATTGCGTACAGCATGTCGTAAGCATAGACGGCACCGAAACGTGAAATGCTGTAGCGTTTCTGCAGTGTTTCATAACTGCGTACGAATAGTTTGTCCGATATGCATGCGACAGCAATGCGTTCACCGGCATAGCTGAAAATCTTGCTGCCTGAAAGCATCATGATGTAATTGTCCGTATAATGTGACACGCTGACCTGATAGGGCGCCTTGAAAGGTTCACCCAGTCCTTCACGGCGGAAGTCCATGGTCATGTATGCAAGGTCCTCAAGTATGACGGTGTCGTATTTTGTGGCCAATTCACCGATGGTTTTTATCTCACTTTCAGTCAGACACATCCAGCTGGGGTTGTTCGGATTCGAATAGACTATGCAGCAGATGTTGCCGTTCTTAAGGTAACTTTCCAGTTTTGGAGCCAGTTTTTCGGCACGGAAGTCAGCAACATCGAATGATGCTGTCTTTACGCCCATGACATTTGCCTGCATTTTCTGTACAGGGAAACCGGGATCGATGTAAAGGATTGTATCTTTCTTGGGGTCCAGTTGCGAGCACAGCAGGAATGCTGCGAATGTGCCCTGCATGGCTCCGCGGGTGGGTGTACAGTGGGCGGCCTCAATGTCCGTGTTGATGAAGGCCTTGACAAAACGGGCAGCCTGTTCCTTTAGTTCGGGTATGCCTTCAATGTTGGGGTATTTTGATGCGACTCCGCGGTCCAGAGCCTCTTTCTGGGCCTTGATACCGACAGCCGATGGCGGTATGCCGGGCACACCCATTTCAAAATGTATGAACTCCTGACCGGTCACCTTTTCGGCATTCATTTCACAGGCAAGTACCTGACGGATTGAAGCCTTGTTCAGGTCAGTAATTTCAATCTGCTTGAAGAAATCGTCAATGACGTTTGTAGGAATTAGCGTTTTCATCGGGACTTATTCGCAGTTGCGGCCAATTTCAAGGGCCTTGATGTTCATGTCAACTATTGCATCGCCCTTGGCTGAGAAAATGGTACGGACGCTGTCGCACAGCTTTTCAAAACTGATGCTCTTAAGAGCCTTTGATGCGGCACCAAGCAGTATCATGTTTACAGCCTTTGGCATTTTGTTCTCCTTGCCCAGATTGTCAGTGTCAATGAGGATGACATTCTTCATTTCCTTCAGTTCACTGATTATGGCGTCAATTTCAGGATAGTTTCCAATATTGACGAACGGGTTCGACGAAGTGATTATCCAGCCGTCAGTTGAAAGGTACTGCTTGTAGCGCAGGGCTTCCATGGGCTCCATGGCAATGATGATATCGGCCTGACCAAGTGCAATAAGGTCACTGGCAATGGGCTTGTCCGAGATGCGCAGGTTGGACTGTACGTCACCTCCGCGCTGGCTCATTCCGTGGACTTCGGCCTGCTTGATGTAAAGGTCTTCAGTAAGTGCGGCCTGACCTATTACTGTAGCGATTGAGAGGATTCCCTGTCCTCCAACGCCTGCAAGAATTATATCTGTCTTCATTTCTGTGCTGCTTTTGCTTTTGCCTTTCGGGCAAGTGTCTGTATGCATTCGCGGCGCGGTATGATTACTGACAGTCCGCGATATTCAATCTCTTCACGAAGGGTACGTGTTATCTCTTCCATGTTCTGTGGCAGAGGAACGACTACCTTCAAGTGTTCCGGATCAACTCCGATGCCACGGCAGATGGCTTCGAACTTGTTTGTTCCGGCTGAATCCTGACCGCCGGTCATGCCTGTAGTCAGGTTGTCGCTTATGATGACGGTGATGGGAGCGTTTGCGTTCACGGCATCAAGCAGTCCGGTCATGCCTGAATGGGTGAAAGTGCTGTCACCTATTATTGCAACGGCCGGGAATACGCCTGCGTCACTGGCGCCTTTTGCCATAGTGATGCTTGCGCCCATGTCAACGGTGCTGTCAAGAGCCTGGAATGGAGGCAGTGCGCCAAGGGTGTAGCAGCCAATGTCACCGAACACCTTTGCATCCTTGTAATCCTTGAGGACCAGGTTGATGGCTTCATATACGCTGCGGTGACCGCAACCCTGACACAGGGCAGGCGGACGTGCTACGATGTTCTTTGCAACTTCAGGATGCGGCAGGACTGAGATGCCCAGAGCTGCCTTGACAATGTCAGGATTGAGCTCGCCCTGACGGGGAAGTTCGCCTGAAAGGCGTCCGATGATTTCGCAGTCAGAAGGCAGGATACCTTTGATCTGTTCCTCAACGAAAGGCTGGCCGTCTTCGATGACAAGAATCCTGTCACACTGTTCGGCCATTGTGCGTACGGTCTCAGCGGGAATTGGGTATTGTGACAGTTTCAGCACAGGGAATGGAATGCCATCCGGATAGCATTCTGACAGGTAGTTGTATGCGTTTCCGCACGCAATGGCACCCATCTTGAACTTCTTGGCATCGGCCTTGAAACTGTTGAAGGGTGATTCAACGGCCAGACGCATTATTTCGGGCTGACGCTCCAGCATTGAAGCGTAGCGGCGTTTTGCTATTGCTGGCAGAAGCACCCAGTCACGGCTGCCGCTTACCGGGTTTAAAGCGTTCTGTTCACGCTTTTCACCAAGAGTTACCACTGCACGTGAGTGGGCCAGACGGGTGACGGTACGCATCAGAACCGGAAGTTTCAGTGTCTCGGACATGTCATAGGCGTAAGCCATCATGTTGTAGGCTTCCTGCTGTGATGAAGGTTCCAATATTGGGAGCAGAGCAAACTTTCCGTAGTAGCGGGTGTCCTGTTCATCCTGTGACGAATGCATTGACGGGTCATCGGCCACCAGAACGACAATACCGCCGTTTACACCGGTGATTGATGAGTTTACGAACGGGTCAGCGGCCACGTTCATGCCTACGTGCTTCATGCAGACAAGAGCGCGCTTGCCTGCAAATGACATACCAAGAGCAGCTTCCATGGCGGTCTTTTCGTTGACGCACCAGCGGTTGTGGATCTTTTCATCAGGGTTCTTGCTGCAGTATCCCTGAATGTATTCCGTGATTTCAGTCGAGGGTGTCCCGGGATAGGCGTAAACTCCGCTAAGTCCGGCATCAATAGCACCCTGCGCAATGGCTTCATCGCCAAGTAACAGTTTCTTTGCCATTTTATAGGTTTGATATCTTGGGTTGCAAATTTCCTAAATTTTCTTTTAAAGTCAAAAAGGGAAACCGGCTATCAGGCCGGTCCCCTTGAAATGACTATTGTGTTTTGACGGTAAGTCAGTCTTTCTTTTCCTCTTCCATGAGTGATGTCATTGCTCTTACTGTTACTGTCTTTTCGTAGCAGCCGAACATCTTTTCGACATTCTCCTTGTCATGAACACGGGTGAATGCACTTACTATCGGTACAATTACAAGACCCAGAAGCATTGCCAGAACACCGGCGTTGATGGGTGATGTGAAGTACGGGCTGATGAAGGTCTTATGTGTGAAGGTGCAGTACATGCAGCCGCACATTATGAGAATGCCGCAGATAAAGCTAGCCCAAACTGAAGCTTTAGTGGTTTTCTTCCAGTACAGCCCCCATAGGAAGGGTGCCAGGAATGCACCTGCCAGTGCGCCCCATGAAATACCCATGAGCTGAGCAATGAAGGTCACGGAACTCTTGGCCTGGATGATGGCCAGGACAGACGATACTGCAATGAAGAACAGGACCAGCAGTCTGATTGACAGCAGCTGTGACTTTTCGGACATTTCCTTTCCTGATTTGCTCATGGCAGGTTTGATGATGTCAAGTGTCGGGGTTGAGCCCGATGTCAGAACCAGCGATGAAAGCGTTGACATTGATGCGGAAAGCACCAGAATGATTACGACTCCGATCATCAGGTCAGGCAGTGTCTGGAGCATTGAGGGAACAATGCTGTCGAAGATGGGCTTGCCGTTTGCTCCGTATTCTATCACGTCGCCGTACAGACGTCCGAATCCGCCAAGGAAGTAGCAGCCGCCGGCGACTATGATTGCAAAGAATGTTGAGATGAATGTGCCTTTCTTGATGGCGTTTTCATCGCGTATGGCGTAGAATTTGCCAACCATCTGAGGAAGTCCCCATGTGCCAAGTGAAGTCAGAAGGACAACGCCAAGCAGGTATATGGGTTCCGGTCCGAAGAATGATGTGAAGGCGCCGTGAAGAGCGGGAGCTGTCTCGGCCGGTATGGCTGAAAGCTTCTCAATTGATGCGGTGAAACCGCCGTTTCCGTTAAGTACGGCAATGATGACGGCTACTATGCCGACCAGCATGATCATACCCTGAATGAAGTCGTTGATGGCAGTGGCCATGTATCCGCCTACCAGCACATATATGCCGGTCAGTACGGCCATACCCAGTACGCACCATGTGTAGTCAATGTTGAATGACATGCCGAACAGTCGTGACAGACCGTTGTACAGGGATGCGGTATATGGAACCAGGAATACGAATACTATGACCGATGCTGCAACCTTGAGTGCGCTTGAATTGAATCGGGCTCCGAAGAAGTCGGGCATGGTAGCGCTCTTAAGGTACTGTGTCATAAGGCGTGTGCGGCGGCCAAGCAGTCTCCATGCCAAAAGTGAACCTATAACAGCGTTGCCTATACCTATCCATGTCGATGCAATGCCGTACTTCCAGCCGAACTGTCCGGCGTAGCCTACAAAAATGACGGCCGAAAAATAACTTGTGCCGAAAGCGAAAGCTGTCAGCCAGGAGCCCACGTTACGGTCTCCCAATACAAAGCCCTGCACATTGCTTGTGCTTTTGTGGCAGTAAATGCCTACGCCGATCATTACGGCGAAGAAGAGTACTAGAATGAAGATTTTCAGAAACATGACTGTATGTTTTTAATGTTTGTTATTCCCAACCCTGAATAAGTGTAAGACCAGCTTTGACGGCCACCTGTTCAGCTTTCTCAAGACTTGCAGGACGGATAATGAGCACCAGCTTGCCGTCCTTGTGGAATGTGTACAGGTAACTGATTGTAACTCCGCCTTCAGTCAGGGTGTCAATTGCGTCTGCAAAAGCGCTGGTATTGGACTCGACCTGAATGGCCATGACCTCATTGATGTTGACAAGATTGCCCTTTTCTGAGAGCAGGCGTGCAGCCTTTGTCTGGTCCGATGTTATCAGACGCAGAATGCCGAATTCTGTAGTGTCGGCAACCGATGCTGCCTGAATTTCTATGTTCTCGTTCTTGAGTGCTGTGAGGATGTCACCCAGCTTGCCGTGCTGGTTCTCAAGGAATATTGAAATCTGCTTGATGGTTTTCATAATGCTTTTTTATTAATGGTTCTGACGCAAATCTACTACTCTCTTGGCTTTTCCATCGGACTGGGGAATGACGCCTTTGCCGACCAGCTTGACCTTTGGTGTGAGCAGGATCTCATCCTTCAGGCGGCGTGTTATCTCCTTAGTCAGGTTCTGCAGCATTGCAAAATCATCTGTAGCCTCCTTGAGTTCGGCTTCAACGGTCATCTCATCGTTGTCACCAATGGTTTCTATTGTAATAAGGTAGTCGCTTGCAAGTTCGGGGAACTGCATGAGAATCTTTTCGATCTGTATTGGGTATGTGTTCACGCCCTTGATGATCATCATGTCATCACTGCGGCCCTGGAAGCGGTCCAGACGCTTGTGTGTACGTCCGCATGGGCAGTCTCCCGGAATGATGCGGGTAAGGTCACGTGTGCGGTAACGGAACAGCGGCATGGCTTCACGGTTCAGTGTGGTCAGTACCAGTTCTCCGATTTCTCCTTCCGGAACAGGTTCCAGAGTTTCCGGATCGAGAATTTCAACAATGTAGTTGTCTTCCCAGATGTGCATGCCGTTCTGCTCCTGACATTCAATGGCCACGCCCGGTCCGCACATTTCACTCATTCCGAAATTGTTGTATGCCTTTGCTCCCCATATTTCCTCAATACGTTTGCGCTGTGCTTCAGAATGGGGCTCTGCGCCTATAATCAGTGTCTTCACTGTGGTTTCACGCGGGTTGATGCCCTCTTCTTCAAAGGCGGCTGCCAGTCGGGTGGCGTATGAAGGGATGCAGTGCAGTGCGGTTGTTCCAAAGTCTGTGATGAACTTGACGTGACGCTTAGAGTTGCCGGCTCCAGCAGGAACTGTCAGTGCTCCAAGACGTTCTGCGGCATACTGGATGCCAAGACCGCCCGTGAACATTCCGTAGCCCGATGTGTTCTGTATGATGTCAGTCGAACGCAGTCCGATGCAGTACATTGAGCGTGCCATGGCATCGGCCCATTCGTCAAGGTCCTTCTTTGTATGAAGGATTACGGTAGGATTGCCTGTTGTGCCGCTTGATGAGTGCAGACGGACCACTTTGTCCAGTGAGCATGATGCAATGCCGAACGGATATGTGGCGCGCAGGTCATTCTTGGTTGTAAAGGGGAACTTACGGATGTCCTCCACTGACTTGATGCTCTCTGGGGTAATGCCCAGTTCCTTGAATTTGGGAGCGTAGAACTTGCTGCCCATTGCAATTTCAACCGTCTTCTTGAGACGCTCTACCTGCAACTGTTCAAGCTGCTTGCGCGGCATTGTTTCAATCTCCTCATTCCAGAATTTGCTTTCCATTTTGTTTATTTTTTTGTTGTTCGTTATCTGTTGTAAAAAAAAGACCTGCCTCAATGTGGGGCAGGTCTGTATGATGTTTGTCATGATGTTCTTTGAAACATACACCTCCTGGCCCCACGGTTACGTGCGGTAATAATAGTAATAATAGGAGGTAACGTTGAACTTCATCTCTTTGTTCCGTTTTTATTTTCGAGTGCAAATATATGCAAAATTTGTGTTCGCCAAATTAATGATGGAATATTTTTGTACTTTTTGGAATATCTGTTGTATTACTATTCATTATTAGCAAAAAATACTTTGTAATGAACGGGTTCATTGCGGAAAACTTCCTTGTCAATGACAATCTGGTCCGGCAATGGCCTGACAGATAGACAGTCCTCCATGACCACCTTTATGGACAAGCCGTCATAGCTGGCTGCAACTGTATCTCGGCCGCATATGCAGCCCGATGGTACGGCTGCAGCTATATGCAGTTTGTCAAATTCTCCGTAATAATAGTCAAATACTTCCAGAAAACAGCTGTCAGCGTAAAGAGTCAGCTGGCGGTCTATCCTGACCTTGTTGTCATAAATCAGCCATGAAGGAAATGTTTCATGAAGGATTATACGTTCCGAATTCCAATCGACAATTTCAATGCCGGCTCTGTTCTCGGGCAGATAAAATCCTGACGTGCCTATGGGGGCGGTGCCGCCCAGTCCGGTTACGCTGCTGTTAGCCTTGCCATTGACCATAACCGCACCGGGAATGCTGTCAAGCTGGAACTGGAGTTTCAGATTCCTGTTCCAGATTGTGAATGCGCTCTCCGTTCGCTCAAATCCTACAGGCCGGTTCTGAGTACATGCTGTCAGCATTAAGGCCGATATGGCCGCAAGAATCTTTATTTTCATTTTGAGTATGCCAGTGCGTAGGTTCTGATCTGTTTCAGCATTGACAGAAGACCGTTGCTGCGTGTTGGAGACAGGTGCTGTGTCAGTCCGATGCTGTTTATGAAGTACACATCGGACTCAAGAATGTCTTTTGGAGTCTGATGTGAAAGGACGCGTATGAGCAGGGCTATCAGACCTTTTGTAATAATAGCATCGCTGTCGGCCTGGAATTCGAGCAGGCCGTCATTCATGTATGCGTGCAGCCATACCCGGCTCTGACAGCCGTCTATCAGGTTGTCATCGGTCTTGTATTGTTCATCAAGTGCGGGTTGGCCGTTTCCAAGGTCAATGATCATCTGATATTTGTCCATCCAGTCGTCAAATGCGCTGAACTCTTCAATGATTTCGTCCTGCAATTCGTTGATAGTCATCTTCTTTCTTTATATATGACGGACAGAAGCGTTTTGCCTACAGCTTCAAGTGTCGCCTTGTCTATATTTTCAATGTTGTCCTGTGCTGTGTGCCAGGTGGGTCCGAACGAACTGCCTGTGGAGTTTGGCATATAAGGAACAATGTCAATGGCAGGTATTTTGGCAATTGTATTGATGAAGTAATGGTCATCAGTCACATAGAGACCATCGGCAGGTGAGAATAGAGAAGTGTATCCCAGTCTGGCAGCTTCAGACCATACCTTGTCCTGCACGTTTTTTGCAAAGTAGCTTGAGTAGGCCTCCCGGCAGAACTGTGCTTTGCGGCCACCTACCATGTCAAGAAGCACAGCATAGCGTGCCTTGTAGCCGGCACTTCGGCTTTGTCTTGCCCAATATTGTGTGCCAAGTCCCCAATAGGTTTCCAGATGCTGGCCTTTAAAGTCATCGCCGGGTCCCCAGTCTTCTGCGTCAAAGAATATGCAGTCAACGCCAATTTCCGGTGATTCAGACTGGAACTGGCGTGCCATTTCCAGGATGACACCTACACCGCTTGCGCCGTCATTGGCTCCGTCAACGGGCTTTTTGCGGTTTGCCGGGTCATCGTCATTGTCCGCCCACGGACGGCTGTCCCAGTGAGAACAGACAATTACGCGTATCGGACTTTCAGGATTGATCCGTCCGATGATATTGAAGCATTCCAGTCTTGTTCCGTCAAAGGCTGTTGTTGTGAATTCCTGCACTTTGGTGTCAGCTCCGAATGATGACATTTTTGCTGCCAGCCATTTTGCACAAGACTTGTGAGCCTTCGTATTGGGAACTCTCGGTCCGAAGTCTGTCTGTGCCTTGACATAGCTGAATGCGCTGTCCGCACAGAATGCCGGAGCATCATTTTTTGCAGGCAGGGGTGCCTTTGCCTGACGGCTGCCGCATGCGGTCAGAGCCAGAATACACAATATGAGTGCACTTTTCTTCATCAGCGGTTCAGTTTCCAGGTTGCACCGTCCTTTGAATCCTTTATTTCGAATCCCAAAGCGGTAAGTTCGTTGCGAATCCTGTCGCTTGTTGCCCAATCCTTGTTGGCCTTCGCAATGGCGCGCTGTTCCAGAAGCATGTCAACAACCTTGCTGAAAGCCTCTTCACGGCCGCTTCCGCCGCCCTGCTGTTCCTTTATTCCCATTATTTCAAACAGGAAGGTGTCGAACAGTGATTTCAGGCTGTCCTTCTGTGCCTGGTCAAGTTGAATCTTGCCGTCTGCTGCCTGATTTATGTACTTGCATGCATCGAACAGGTGGCTGATTACGATTGGAGTGTTCAGGTCGTCGTCCATGGCTTCATAGCAAAGTGCCTTGAAGTCCGGCAGTTCCGTATCTGATGTGGCGGGACTTATGCGGTCTATTGTTCCGTATGCGTCCATGAGTCGTGTCATTGCCTTTTCTGCAGCCTGAAGTGCTTCGTTGCTGAAGTCAACGGTGCCGCGGTAGTGGGCCATGAGAATGAAGAACCTGATGGTCATTGGGCTGTATGGCTGTTCAAGCTTTTCGTGGTCACCGGTAAAGAACTGGTTCAGGGTAATGAAGTTGCCAAGTGACTTGCCCATCTTCTGGCCGTTTATGGTTATCATGTTGTTGTGCATCCAGTAATGGACCATGTCGCTGCCCTGACTGGCAACAGCCTGTGCAATTTCACATTCGTGGTGCGGGAAGATCAGATCCATGCCGCCTCCATGTATGTCAAAGTGCTCTCCAAGGTACTTGCGGCCCATTGCGGTGCATTCGCAGTGCCATCCGGGGAATCCGTCGCTCCATGGCGAAGGCCACCTCATGATGTGCTCGGGCTGGGCCTTCTTCCATAATGCAAAGTCTGCGGGGTTGTGCTTTTCCTCCTGACCGTCAAGTTCACGGGTAGTGTTCAGCACGTCATCCAGATTGCGTCCTGAAAGTTTTCCGTAGTTGTATTTGCTGTTGTACTTGTTGACATCGAAGTATATTGACCCCTGACTTTCGTATGCGAATCCGTTTGCAAGTATTTCCTTTACAAGCTGGATCTGTTCAATGATATGGCCCGATGCATGAGGTTCGATGCTTGGAGGCAGAACGTTCAGGGCTTCCATAGCCTTGTGGTAGCGCAGGGTGTAGTACTGCACCACTTCCATTGGCTCAAGCTGCTCAAGGCGTGCCTTCTTTGCAATCTTGTCCTCTCCTTCATCGGCATCATGTTCCAGATGGCCTACATCTGTGATGTTGCGTACATAGCGTACCTTGTAACCCAGATGGGTAAGGTATCGGAACAGAATGTCAAAGGTAATGGCCGGACGGGCATGGCCCAGATGCGGGTCACCATAAACGGTCGGACCGCATACGTACATGCCGACGTGGGGTGCGGCAAGCGGTTTGAATATCTCTTTTCTTCTGGTCAGAGTATTGTAAACAGTCAGTTTGTGTTCCATATCAGTTGTTTAATGTATTTTCAATTAACTGAAGAAGACGCTCTACGGCATTTTCTTCCAGTATGTTCTTTTCAATGCATTCCTTGCCGCGGTACAGGCTTATCTTGCCACGACCTGCGCCCACATATCCGAAATCGGCGTCCGCCATCTCACCCGGGCCGTTGACAATGCAGCCCATAATGGCAATCTTCACTCCTTTCAAATGTCCTGTGGCGGCTTTTATGCGCGCAATTGTATCTTCGAGATTGTAAAGTGTGCGTCCGCAGCCCGGACATGAAATGTATTCGGGCTTGCTGAAACGTATCCGTGCAGCCTGCAGAATTGCATCTTCGGTGTCATGAATCTGCTTTTCAGTCAGGGAGCCGCTGTTTGCAAGCTTGAGGTCCTTTGCTTTGCCGTCAATGAGCAGTGCACCGGCATCCATGGCCGCCTTGAGTTGGAAATCTTCAAGATTATTTTCACTGTAAGCCAGTTTGAGCACACCGTCTTCAATCAGGGCCGATGCACGCACGTCAGCACTTAACTGTGCATAGTCCACCAGCTTGCGTGCTACGGGAATCTCACGTTCAGGGGCTTCGGACAGGGATACGCGTATGGTGTCACCAATTCCTTCCGCCAGCAGTGCGCCAATGCCGACGGCGCTCTTTATGCGTCCGTCCTCACCTTCACCGGCTTCTGTAACGCCAAGGTGGATTGGGAAAGCCATATTTTCAGCGTCCATCCGCTGGACCAGAAGACGTACCGTTTCAATCATGACTACAGTATTGCTGGCCTTGATTGAAATGACCACGTTCATGAACTTTTCCTGTATGCATATGCGCAGGAATTCCATGCAGCTTTCCACCATTCCGGCAGGTGTGTTGCCGTAGCGGCTCATGATTCGGTCCGATAATGAACCGTGGTTCACGCCGATGCGGATTGCGGTGCCATGTTCTCTGCAGATGTTCAGGAAGGGAATGAAGCGGTCGCGTATGCGCTGTATTTCTGCGGCGTATTCTTCATCGGAATATTCCAGATGTCTGAATGTGCGCGCCGGATCAACGTAGTTTCCGGGGTTGATGCGCACCTTTTCAACGTACTGTGCGGCGACATCGGCCACAGCAGGGTTGAAATGCACGTCCGCAACCAGCGGCGTCATGTAGCCGCGGGCTTTCAGCGCGTCACTGATATTCTTCATGTTCAGCGCTTCACGTGTGCCCTGCGTGGTAAGACGCACCAGTTCACCGCCCGCCTGTATTATACGTATGGCCTGTTCCACGCAACCAGTGGTGTCCATGGTTGACGTGGTTGTCATGGACTGCAGCCGTATGGGGTTGTCACCGCCTATTGCGGTATTTCCTACCCGCACCGGGATTGTTTTCCGCCGTTTGTAGACGCCCATCAGTTGGTCTTGTAGCTGTATTTCACTTCACTGAGTTCGGCATTGGCCTTCTCGATTTTCCCCTTCAGACCTTCCTTGTAGTCTGCAAGACGCTTTGCAAGATCCCTGTCTGCAACCGCCAGAATCTGTGCTGCAAGAATGGCGGCGTTCTGTGCACCGTTCACGCCTACAGTGGCCACAGGTATTCCTGGGGGCATCTGAATGATTGAAAGCATGGCGTCCAGTCCGTCCAGCATGCCCTTGATGGGAACGCCGATAACCGGAACGCAGGTATTGGCGGCAATGACACCGGGCAGTGCTGCTGCCATGCCGGCTGCTGCAATGATGACCTTTATGCCGCGGCCTTCAGCATTCTTTGCAAATTCTTCAACTGCCGCCGGCGTGCGGTGGGCGGACAGGGCGTTCATTTCAAACGGCACCTGAATGCTGTCCAGAAAGGCGGCTGCCTTTTCCATTACAGGCAGGTCCGATGTACTGCCCATGATAATGCTTACTGTTGGTTTCATATAGTAGAGTATTAATTCTTTCTCATTCTTGCTACGGGTATTCCAATCTGTTCGCGGTACTTTGCCACAGTCCGTCTTGCCACTTTGTAGCCTTTGGCTGCCAGCATGTCTGCCAGCTGTTCATCAGTGAGCGGATCAGTGTGGTCTTCTGCGTTGACCGCATCGCGAAGAATGCGGTGTATTTCTCTGACAGACACTTCTTCGCCTGTATCGGACATGATCCCGTCCGTAAAGAATGACTTCAGGGAAAGGGTTCCGAAACAGGTCTGAACGTACTTGCCGCTTGTGACCCGTGATATGGTTGATATGTCATAACCGGTCTTTTCGGCAATATCCTTCAGTATCATCGGTTTCAGCAGGGATTCATCGCCTTGGGCAAAGAACGGTCCCTGAAAATCAATTATGGCCTGCATGGTGCGCGTCATGGTCTGTTCGCGCTGCTTGAGGGCCTGGATGAATCCACGTGCGCTGTCAAGTTTGCTTTTTATGTAAACGGCCGCATCGCGCTGTGAACTGTTACCGTTACTTATCTGATTGTCCAGCATGTCTGCAAATTCCCTGCTGACATGGAACTGCGGAATGTTGCTGTTGTTCAGTGTGAAACTTATGTTCCCGTCCGTGTTGTCCAGAATGAAGTCAGGTACAATGTGCTGGCGGCTGTGACCTGCGGTTTCGCCAAGCGAACTTCCCGGACGCGGGTTAAGTCTGATGATTTCAGCTATGATTTCATCTGTCTGCTCCCTG
This sequence comes from Candidatus Colenecus caballi, assembly GCA_018065615.1. Classification (GTDB taxonomy): domain Bacteria; phylum Bacteroidota; class Bacteroidia; order Bacteroidales; family Bacteroidaceae; genus Colenecus; species Colenecus caballi. The sequence continues at coordinate 36,777 of JAGHSY010000010.1, forward strand.
CTCAGGTTCAACCGCGACGAAATCTTGTCCCAGCGCTTGTGGGTGAATTCGTCAAACATGTCGCGGATGACACGTTCCTCAAGTTCCTTCAGCGGTGAATTCTCTTTTCGGCGTATCTGTATCAGAAGGCATTCCTGAAGGTTGCGTGCGCCTATTCCTGCCGGGTCGAATTCCTGAATGATGTCGAGCACTCCAGCAATTTCCTCCACGCTCACTTCGGTGTACTGATAGAAGGCAAGGTCATCGGATATGGCCTGCAGGTCCTTGTCCAGGAAACCGTCATTGTCTATTGATCCGATGATGTAACGTGCAACCTTCATCTGGACAGGACTCAGATCCTGTTCACGCAGCTGTTCTTCAAGAATGTCATAGAAAGATCTGACATCCGCCAGGGGAATTTCAGGACCGGCATCGTGGCTTGAAGCTCCGTCATGATCATACCAGTCATCATCTTCATCGTCATTGGTCGCGGTGTCACTCTCATTGGAGTACTGGTCCTCGGGTTCAGCAATGCTGTCACCATCATCAGTCATGGATGGTTCAGCAAGTCCGTCCTCAAGGGCGGGGTTGTCTGCCAGTTCGGCCCGTACATGCTCTTCCAGTTCGACGGTTGACAGCGCAAGCAGACGCGCCTCAAGCACCTGCTGCGGTGAAAGAGTCTGTACCTGAACCTGTGACTGGGTCTGGATCTGGGTCTGAGAACTGCTGAACTGTGGCATCGGATCTGAAAAATCAGTAATGGAAACTGCTGCCGCCAATGAATTCGCGGACCAGTGATGTTGGGGGCAGGTTCTGGCTTGGTATGGTCTTGAACAGTTTCAGGAACAGCCTGAGCTGGCGTGCCTTGACATATTCCGGACTGTTTTCAGGGACTTCTTCAAGCAGCGGGGCCACCATGTCCTTGATGACGGCTATTTCAAACATCATGGCCGAATTGAACATGGCATCGGCATTTTCCTGATACGGGAAAATCCATTTTTCCTCACCGGAACGGACCGATGCCCATCGGCCTATTGTGTTCTGGGCCGAGTAGCTGCGGTATTTGTTGTCACGCGTAATGCGGCGCAGCAGACGGTTGTCAGTGGTTGGAATGTAGTTGTGGTCGTCAAGCCTGATGCTTGTCAGAGCAGAAACGTATATCAGGAAACGTGCATTCTCAGGAATGTCAGGAATAAGGTCCGGATTCAGGGCATGTATGCCTTCAATGAGCAGGATGTCATGTTCTTCCAGTTTCATTTCCGGTGCCGTGAATTCCCTTACGCCGCCTTTTTTGAAGTTGAACGTGGGCGGCTGGATGCTTTCTCCGGCAAGCAGCTGTTTGAGCTGGATGTTGAAGAAATCCAGGTCGATGGCGTAAAGAGATTCGAAATCGTATTCGCCGTTTTCATCGATAGGAGTGTGCTCCCTGTCAAGGAAATAGTCATCCAGAGACAGAACTTTCGGTTTAAGACCGTGGGCCAGAAGCTGCACCTGCAGACGTTTGCTGAATGTGGTTTTGCCCGATGATGACGGTCCTGACACAAGAACCAGCTTCAGAGCAGGGTCAGTGGAACGGCGTTCCACAATCTGGTCTGCAATGTGGACAATCTTTTTGGACTGGAGCGCTTCTGCAACGTTTATTATCATGTTGGTTTCATGACGTTCAATGGCCTGGTTCAGTTCGCCAAGGGTAGAGAACCCCAGAATGCCCATCCAGTCATGGTGTTCCTTGAATATTTCAAACATCTTGTCCTGGCGCACCATTGGTTCCAGCTGGTCTGGAGCGTCCTTTCTGGGGACACGTACCAGAACACCGCCCTTCATGGGTTCCAGACCGAAGACCTTGAGACAGCCTGTGTCAGACGGCAGTGCACCGAAGAACCAGTCAGGCATGTCTTCAAGCGTGTAATATGTGCTGTACAGGGTGCCTGCCGTTTCGAGCAGCCGTGCGGTATCCTCACGACCGGCCTGACGCATTATTTCTGCAACCTGAGAAGTGTGGGCCGTGTGTCTGACGAACGGAATGCCACGGCCTATTATGCTTCCCATGCGTTCGCTGATTCTGGTAATGTCATCATCGGTCAGGTCCTTTCCTATCTCCACAGGACAGAAGAAGCCTTTTGAAATGGCATTTGACACACGGATTTTTCCGTCATACAGTTCCTTTACGGCTTTTGCCAGCACAAAAACCAGGCCGAGGGAATAAACCCGTGCACCGATAGAACTGGTGACATCAAGGAATTCTACGTCACAGTCTTCGTAGATTTTTGAACTCATATCGGATATGATTCCGTTGGCGTAAACACATAACGGACAGGCCTGAAGCCTGATATCTGCCATTGAATACAGGTCCGAAAAAGTAATCCCGGGATTGCAGGTTACTGACTTTTTGATATTTTTGCAGAAGATTTCCATGTCTGATGAGAGTCTGGTTGTTTTAGGACTCAAAATTACTGTTTTTTTCGGTATTGGAAACCTTCACTGTGTAACCAAATACACTATAGATGACTTTTTTTGATGTTGTAATGGTGCTGGGATGTCTGGCACTTCTGATGTTCGGCATGAAGACTATGAGCGAGGGTCTTCAGAAATTTGCCGGAGGCACGCTCAGAAAGGCGTTGGGGGCAATGACCACCAACAGGTTTGCAGGGGTTGCAACAGGTGCGGCAGTTACGGCCGCCATCCAGTCATCGACCGCAACCACACTGATGACGGTCAGTTTTGTAAACGCCGGTCTGCTTACTCTCATTCAGGCCATATCGGTCATAATGGGTGCGAACATAGGCACCACTTTCACTGCATGGATAATGGCGGTGTTCGGCTTCTCAGTTGACCTGTCAAAGGTCTCCTGGATCCTTTTTGCCTGCTCAATCCCATTCTTCTTCTCAAAGTCCGGAACCAGAAAGTCATTCGGCGAATTCCTGTTCGGTTTTGCCTTCATGTTCCTTGGTCTGATGACTCTCAGGACACATGCCCAGGACATGAACCTGCAGGACAACATTGCCGTGGTGAATTTTTTCCGCGTTACAGGTGACTGGGGCTTCCTGTCCATCCTGCTCTATGTGGTCATTGGCGGTCTGCTCACTCTGTGTGTCCAGTCATCGGCCGCAATAATGGCCATTACCATGATTCTGTGCTCTACAGGTGTGCTGCCCATCTATCAGGGCATTGCGCTGGTTATGGGCGAGAACATTGGAACAACTCTTACATCGAACATTGCGGCCATGTCAGCCAACACGTCGGCACGCCGCGCCGCGCTGGCCCACCTGACGTTCAACACGTTCGGCGTAATTTGGGTGCTGTGCGTCTTCAAACCGTTCGTACGCCTTATCTGCAGCCTGTGGGGTGTTGATGCCGATGCCACTGACATGACACCGGATATGAATCTGAAACTTACTTACATTCTGGCAACTTTCCATACGGCTTTCAATGTGATGAACACCGGCATTCTCATCGGATTCATAAAAAGGATTGAAAAGTTCGTATGCCGCATGATTCCCAACAGGGACGATGAGGAGGATTTCCGCCTCAAGTACATACCGCAGGGACTTATGTCCACTTCAGAGATGTCATTGTATGAGGCCCGTAAGGAGACGGCACATTTCGGCGAACGTGCTGTACGCATGTACGGATTCATTGATGACCTGCTCAAGCTGAAGGAGGGTGAGGAATTCATCAGACTGTTCACCCGCACTGAGAAATATGAGAACATCAGTGACAACATGGAGGTTGAAATTGCCGGTTACCTGACAAAGGTGTCTGAAGGCCGCTTGAGTCCTGAAGGCAAGTTGAATGTCCAGTGCATCATGCGTGAGGCATCGGAACTGGAGAGCATCTGCGACAGCGTATATAATCTGGCGCGTACTCTGAACCGTAAGCAGAAACACAATGAAGATTTTACACAGGAACAGTATGAGCATATTGGCCACATGATGGAACTGGTACGTAAAGATTTGAATCTGATGATTGAATTTCTGACCAGAAGTTCAAAGGATCTTGACATCTCCGTCATTGTGAACCAGGAACATGAAATAAACAACTACCGTTCAATGTTGCGTGACCAGAACATACGGGACATAAATGACCGCAAATATGCTTATCAGACAGGCGTTTACTATATGGATCTGATAAATGAGCTTGAAAAGATAGGTGACTACGTGGTCAATGTCGTCGAGGCTAGAATGGGTGGTCAGAAAATAGTCACCGATTAAAATAAATCACTACATTTGCGACACGAAAAGGAATCAGATTAAATATTTACAGACAATTATGAAAAAACTAGGTGTAATTGCAGCATGTGTGGCTGTTGCCATCATGTCTTCCTGCGGTGGCTCAGGATTGAAGAAGGTCACTATGAATGACGTTAAGGACACTATCTCATACTCAATCGGTATGGGCCGTGCAATCCGCGTCTATAAGAACCAGCTTCCTGAAGAGATGATTGATTCTCTGAATATCAAATCATTCATGAAGGGTTTCCTTGAGGCTGCTGCAAAACCTGAAAACAACTCCAAACTCAGCTATGCTCTTGGTTTTGAGATAGGTCAGCAGGAAATGTCACAGGCATTTGTAGGCCTTGGCGAACAGCTTTTCGGTGAGGGCAATTCCTTTAACCGCAGCAATTATCTGAACGGCTTCCAGGATGGTATGCTTGATAATTTCAGCATCATGTCATATGAAGAGGCCGATGAGATTTCAGGCCGCCTTTATGAACAGCTGTCATCTCTTGAAAAGGATTCTACTGTTGACGAAAGTGCACAGAGCGGCAAAATGGGCAAGGTTGTTCTGAACTCAGTAAAGGACACTGTATCCTATTCAATAGGAATGGGTCGCGCAATCCGCGTATATAAGGAGCAGCTTCCTGAAGACATTGTCAACCAGAGCACAATGAAGTCATTCATGAACGGCTTCATGGATGCAGCTGATAATCTTGAGAACATGTCAAAACTTGCCTATGCCATCGGTTATGAAGTTGGTTGTCAGGAAATGACCCAGGCTTTCAAGTCTCTTGGTGAGCAGCTGTTCGGTGAAGGTGAGTCATTCAACCGCAACAACTATCTGAACGGTTTTGCTGACGGTATGTGTGACAACTTCAAGATCATGTCTTTTGAAGAAGCCGATGAGACATCAAACCGTCTCTATCAGGAACTGAGTGAGCATGTATATGACAAGATCCGTCTTGAAGGTGAGGCATTCCTTGAGAAGAAGGCAAAGGAAGAGAATGTCGTAAAGACAGAAAGCGGTCTTCTTTATGAGGTCCTCCAGTATGGTGACGGCGGTCCCAAACCCACTGCAACAAGTGACGTGGAAGTGCGCTATCATGGCGAACTCATTGACGGAACAATGTTTGATGAATCACAGACTCCTGTCACACTGAATCTTGGAGGTGTAATAGAAGGATGGACAGAAGGTCTCCAGCTTATGAGCGTAGGTGACAAGTACAGATTCTACATTCCCTACTATCTTGGTTATGGTGAGCGTGGAGCCGGTGGTACAATCAAGCCTTATTCAACTCTGGTATTTGATGTTGAACTGGTAACCATCAAGTGACACATTCAACACATAAAGAAGAAGGGGAGCGGTTTGCCGTTCCCCTTCTTCTTTATGTCATTCCAGAACTTTCTTCCAGACATTCAGGAAATTGCCACCCCAAACCTTGGCAAGATCATTATCGCTCATGCCCTGTGAAACAAGCCTTTGTGTCAGCGTAATCATCCATGAAGCATCTTCAAGTCCTGGCAGTCCGCCACCCCCGTCAAAGTCTGAACCTATTCCGACGTGGTCAATGCCCATAATGTCAATCATGTGCATAATGTGGTTAACCGCATCTGTGACGGTGGCACCGCCGCCCCGTTTCAAGAATCCGCTGTACAGACATACCTGTGCAACGCCATCGGACTGTGCCAGTGCACGCATCTGGTCATCGGTAAGATTTCTGGCGTGGTCGCAAAGGGCACGGCTTGAAGAATGTGAACATATAATGGGCTTTGAACTGCATTCCAGGGCATCATAAAATGACTTTTCAGCTGCATGTGACAGGTCAACCATCATGCCTGTACGGTTCATTTCCGCTACCACCTGACGTCCGAAACCTGACAGCCCGTTATGTTCGCAGTTGCCTTTGGCGGAATCACAAATGTCATTGTCGCCGTTGTGGCACAGGGTCATATAAGCTACGCCGCGTTTCCTGAAACGTTCCACATTGCTTAAGTCAAGTCCGATGGCGTATCCGTTCTCAATGCCCGGCACTACCGATTTTATGCCCATAGACTTGTTCTCTAGCAGCTGTTCGGGACTGTATGCCAGACTTGCGTAAGGGGCGCATTCCCCAATCCGTTCTTCAATCAGTGTCAGCAGACGGTCTGCTTTGGCGGTTGCAGCCTTCAAAGAATCTGCATCACGTTCATACTGGTGCAGGTATGCAACCATGAATGTGGAATCCAGGTGTCCGTAAGTCATCTTATGAAGGTCAACAAGCGGATTGTATCTGAATGTGGGGCTGCCGTCGGGTGACGGGTCTCCAACGTATTCCCATTCAACTGTCACCCCCGGATTGCAGTCCTGGAAATGTGCGCCTTTGTCAAAGAACATAGGACTGTCACAATGGCTGTCAAGTGTGAGAATATGCTCATGAAGCCGTTTTGCATGTCCGAATTCTGCGGCCTGTCCGCTCAGCCATTCGAAAATCGGCATCATGCTGCGGTCGTTCTCAAGAAGGAAACATTCCGGATGCCATTGCACTCCAAGTATCTGGCGGAATTCCGTCGATTCCATAGCTTCGATGATTCCGTCCGGGGCAACGGCTGTGACGCGGAAACCGTCAGGCACCTGTCTGACAGCCTGGTGGTGAAATGAATTGACTGCCAGTGTCTCCTTGCCAAGAAGTCTGTACAGCAATGAATCTTTTTCAATGTTTACTTCATGTGAAGGAAGGCCGCGTGCAATGGCCTGGCTGTGCTCTATGCACTTGCCATCATGTTGGGAAACTATGTCCTGATACAACTTGCCTCCCAGTGCCGCTGCAATAGTCTGAATGCCGCGACATATTCCCAGAATTGGAATGTGTCTGTCCATAGCAAGATGTACCAGCATCAGTTCCTGGGCGTCACGGCGCGGGTTGACTGAAATGCAGTCAAGCGGTTCCTCGCCAAGGTATTCGGGGTCGATGTCGGCACCACCGGAAAGGACCAGACCGTCAAGGCGGTCAACCAGTGAAGCCAGAGCGCATTCGTCATCATAAGATGGAATTACAACAGGGGTTGCGCCTGATTCCAGAACAGACATGTAGTATGCTTGGGCCAAGGTGCAGTCTCCATCACGGAAATTGCCGCTGATACCGATCAGTGGCGCATGGAATTCTAAAGATTCTGTGCCGGAATACAGTTTGTGCAGTCCGGCTTCAAGTTGTCCTTTCCTGTCCATTGTCATTCCATGATTGGAATTTCCTTCTTTATGCTTTCATCAAGGGAAATCAGGGTCTCAGTGGCAGTTACGCCTTTGATTTCCTGAATGTGCCCGTTGATAAGTTCCATGAGATGTGAATTGTCACGAGCATAGAGCTTGATCATCATGGTGTATCGTCCGGTGGTGAAATGGCTTTCAACCACTTCAGGAATCTGGTCAAGTTCTGCAACCACCTGATGGTACATGGAGCCTTTTTCCAGAGTCAGACCGACATAGGTGCATGTGTTGTAGCCAATGCTGCGCGGGTTTACGTGGTATCCGGAACCGGTAATCACGTTGTCATCGAACATTCTCTGGACGCGCTGGTGAATGGCGGCCCTTGATACGCCGCACTGTTGGGCAACGTCACGGAATGGGATACGTGCGTTTTGTGAAATGATGCTCAGGATCTTTCTGTCTAGAGAATCCATCCTGTCTGTTCCCGGAATAGGCTTTTTGACATTCATATTGGAAGAGTTTGTGCTTGTTTTCATATAATATGCCCAAAAATAGTGACATTTTCATTTGAATAGAGCATAAACTGCTTACAAAAAGACAAAAAAGAAGGAGAACATCAATTCTCCTTCTTTGAATATTTTTCTTTATTCTTCTGCCGGCGTTCAATGCGTTCCCTCTTTTTCCGCTCCTTCTTATCCTTTTCGGCCTGAATCTGCTGGGCTTTCTTTTCAAGCCTTTCAACATTTTTCTTGTGGACATCGACCTTTTTCTTGTCGTTCTTGGCCTTGAGAATACCTGCGGGCTTCTGCTCCGTCAGTTTTGTGTCCCTGATGTCCCATGAATCGGTCTCATGGAACCAGTCCTGCTTCAGATTGAATTCTTTGTTTATATACCAGATTTCTTCAGCCTGGCGCTTTTCGTCATATTCTCCGGTGTCCCATCGGCCGTTTCCGTTTATGTCATTGAGCATGGAGACATAGTATTTGCCCGGGTTGAGAAGATAGAATGTGACAGCCCCGTCTTCCAGGGTGCCGGTCCTTGTGACAGAGCCCTTTGAGTCAAGAAGTCTTACGACATAGCTTGGCTTGGGATTGGCGACATTGACTGTCAGCGTACTGAATTTATTGAGTTCAGCAAATGTGATTTTCTGTGACAGAGGTTCGTTGTACAGGCCGTACATGTTTCGGATACTGGCAGAATCAACCGTTATCATGAACGTCTGTCCCGGTTTCCATTCGGCATAGATGGTGTAGCCAAGCAGCATCAGACTGTCCTGTTCCACCTCAAAAGGAACCTTCTGAAAAACAGTGTCAACTTTCTGGAACACATGAATGGCGGTATCGGAAAGGAATGTGACAGGTTCTTCGAATATCAGTCTGATATCCTTATATACGCTTACGGAACTTCCACCGTCCAACCTGTATTGCAGGAATTTCTCTTTGGGCTTGAGAAGCGCCATTATGCCTAATGTGTCACCTTTCTTTTCCAGTTTTTTCAATTCCTTGTCCCTGGCCTTGCTTTCCTCTTCCTCCTTTCTTGCCAGTTCATTGAGAATTCGCTGGCGGCTTTTCTTGGGAACCAGGTTGAGGGAATCAGTCGTTTCAACCATCTGTCCTGTTGAGTCCGATGCCATATAGGTTACGCTCAGGCTCAATGTGTCCATGTAGTACACATTTGAATCTTTAAGCCAGAAAATCAGAGAGTCATATCTTTCCGAATGCTGGATGTAATATGCATCGGAATCATTGAAATTCAGCCCCCTGATCATTGGCATTGAATCCAGCGGAAGGGCAAAAGACAATGAGAACTTTTCATGATTGGTGCGGTCTGCACGCTTCATGTACTGTATGTTGGGCTGGGGAGTGAATGCCAGCAAGGTAATGTCGTTTGGAGTAAACAGCGTGTATTGCACGCTTACGGTAGTGTCAACCCGTCCGTCCTCGGTGTAGATGGTGTCTTCACGGAAACGCTGTTCGCTTGACGGAACAATGACGGAATCCATCCAGGCTATTATTTCATTACGCTGTGAATAGGAGAATGTCTGGTCCATATCCTTAACGGCGTAAATGCGGTATTTGCCCGGGGCTATCCCCCTGACGGTGAAATGCCCTGAGGCGTCAGTACGTGATACACGCTCAAATGGTTTTGTGTAGAAGGCTGAATCGGACAGGTCACTGTGAAGACCTACTGTCATGCCTTTCAATGGTTCCAGATTTGCTGCGTTGAGAACATATCCGGACACTTCAAGTGTGTCAAGATTGTCACCTGTGCTGAAACGGAAGCAGAAATCACCAAGGGGATTTCCTTCGTTGTTGTCAACAATGCCGTCGGCAAAGTCAATGGAATAGGTGGTGTTTGGAATAAGTGTATCAAACAGTTCCACCTGGATTCTCTTGCCAAGAGTCTTGATTTCCGGCTGTTCGTTCTGAGGTGGGGAAATCACCACTTTTTCACTGGCGTTTTCCAGTTTTATGAATTCGTTGAAGTCAATGGTGACCTTGTGGCCTTTGAAACCGGTTGACTCCATTTTCGGGCTGGTGCCAGTTATTCTTGGAGGCTGTTCGTCAAAGGCACCTCCGTCCGGGTTGCCTATTGCGGCACAACCCGACAATGCGGCAAAGGTCAGAATGGCCGATGCCGCATTGCGGAATTTGTTCAATATGTCACTTTGACGGTTCAAGTCAGTCGGTGAACTTCTTGAAAATTATGCAGGAGTTGTGTCCGCCAAATCCGAATGTATTTGACAGAGCCGCACGTATCTCCCTTTTCTGAGCCTTGTTGAATGTGAAGTTCAGATTGTAGTCAATGTTTTCATCATTGTCACCATCTTCATGGTTGATGGTGGGCGGAACAATGTTTTCCTTTACCGCCAGGACAGAAGCTACGGCTTCAATAGCACCGGCACCGCCAAGCAGATGACCGGTCATTGACTTTGTTGAACTCAGATTCATCTTATAGGCATAATCACCAAATACGGTCTTTATGGCCTTGCACTCAGCTATGTCACCGAGTGGGGTTGAAGTGCCGTGCATGTTGATATAGTCCACATCAGACGGTTCCATACCTGCATCCTGCAACGCTTCACGCATGACGCGGGCCGCACCTGTACCTTCAGGTTCGGGAGCTGTCATGTGGTATGCATCGGCGGTAGCGCCCCATCCGGCCACTTCGGCATAGATTCTGGCACCGCGGGCCTTGGCATGTTCATATTCTTCAAGAATAAGACATCCGCCACCTTCACCCAGTACGAATCCGTCACGGCTGCCGCTCATAGGACGTGATGCCGTTTCAGGTGAATCATTCCTGGTGGAAAGGGCATGCATGACGCTGAATCCGCAAACGCCACTGTCAGTCAGAGCGGCTTCAGAACCGCCGGTGACAATGACATTGGCCTTACCAAGACGTATCAGGTTGACTGCGTCAATTATTGCATGGGTACTTGATGCACAGGCCGATGAGGTGCAGTAGTTCGGGCCTCTGAGCTTGAACATTATGGATATGAGTCCGGATGCAATAGAACCGATAATTCTAGGTACGAAAAATGGTGTGACTTTCAGTTCCTGTCCAAGTTTCTTCAGTTCGTTAAGGGAGGTGATTCCTTCTTCAAAAGATTCGATGCCGCCCATTCCGAAGCCCATGATTACGCCAATGTGGTCAAGGTCCTCATTCTCCAGGTCAAGACCGGAATCACGTATAGCCTGTACAGCCGATGCTATTGCAAAATGGCCGTATTTGTCAACCTTTCGTGATTCCTTGCGGTCCATGTACTGGGCAATGTCAAAGCCCTTGACTTCACAACCGAAAGTAACCTTGGTCAGAATTGTGCTTGTGTCATAATTGGTGATGGGGCCAGCACCGCTCACACCTGCAATGGCATTGTTCCAGAAATCCTGGACATTATTGCCGATGGGCGTTACGGCACCAAGGCCTGTTACGACAACTCTCTTCAATTCCATTTTCCGGGAGATGTATTTATTTACTTGGCTGCGCTTTCAATCATTTCAATTGCTTCACCTACAGTAGTGATCTTTTCAGCCTGATCATCAGGAATTGAAATGCCGAATTCCTTTTCAAACTCCATAATCAGTTCTACGGTGTCCAGTGAATCTGCACCAAGATCTGCTGCGAAACTTGCGGCGGGGGTTACTTCTGATGCCTCAACACCCAGTTTGTCAACGATGATAGCCTGAACTCTCTCTGCAATCTGTGAATCTGCCATAGTCTTTAATTTTAAATGGTTATTGTTGTAAAACTGCTGCAAAGAAACCCATTTTCAGTGGCAGACACAAACTTTACAAATGTCAATGCATCGGATTTTGCACAAATAGTACAAAAATGTGTAATGCGGATTTGCGGAACAATGATTTGATGTTAAGATAATTTGCGCTACTTTTGCACCGTTATCAGAACAAACAGCAAATCATGTCATTCAGTAATGAGAGCCTGACGGTTTTTGACCGTGCAATTAACGATTATCACAAGAAGGACAACGTTGACGCTCCAATTGCCAATCCGTATCCTGAAAAGAGCATAGAGTCCTATCTTTATCTGAAGAATTGGATTGACACAGTCCAGTGGCATCTTGAAGACATTATCCGTGATCCGCAGATCGATCCTCTCAGAGCCCTTTCAATAAAGCGCCGTATAGACAAGTCCAACCAGGACCGCACTGACCTTGTTGAACTGATTGACAGTTATTTCCTGGACAAGTTCAGCGGTGTGACGGTCAAGTCCGATGCCACCATAAATACAGAAAGTCCCGCGTGGGCCGTTGACCGTCTGTCAATCCTTGCACTCAAGATATTCCACATGAGCATTGAAGCTGCCCGTAAGGATACCCCTGCAGACCAGCAGAAACGCTGTCAGGACAAGTTGGCCGTGCTTCTTGAGCAGAAGAAGGACCTTTCCAGCGCCATTGACATGCTGCTCGACGACATGGCGGCCGGCCGCAAGTACATGAAGGTTTACAGACAGATGAAAATGTACAACGATCCTTCACTGAACCCCGTACTGTACGCTCAGAATGGCAAATGATGGCAAAGCGCTGAAAATTCTTGCCATTCGCTTTTCTGCAATAGGTGATGTGGCCATGACTGTCCCGGTAGTGGACAGTTTTCTCAGGCAGTATCCGCAACACCATATCACATTCCTGAGCAACCCCCGTTTTGAGGCATTCTTTTCAGGTATGCCCGGCAATTTCACCTTCCTTGGGGCCGATGTCAAGAAGGAGTATCACGGAAATGCCGGATTGCGCCGTCTTATAAGGGAACTTGCCGCCATGGACTTTGACCTTGTCCTTGACCTGCATGGCGTACTGCGCAGCGAACGCATCGGACTTGGACTGCTGACGCGTGGGGTCAGGGTCAAACGCATACGCAAGGACAGACTGGGACGCAAGGCTGTGACACGCCGTCATTTCAAAAGTCACAAACCTTTGAAAACGTCTTTTGAGCGCTATTGCAATGTGTTTGAACGTGCCGGACTGCCTGTCAGGACAGACTTCAAGTCCATATCTGCGGGGAAACCCCAGTTCGCTGAATTCGGAGAAAAACAGGGACGTTGGGTGGGAATAGCCCCGTTTGCGGCACATCAGGGCAAGATATACCCTCTGTCGTTAATGGAGAAGGTTATTGAAATGCTTGAGTCTGATGAGCGCTGCAGCCGTATGTTCGTGTTTGCCTATGGGAAGGAGAAGGAGCAGATTAGCCGTTGGGCCAGGTTTTCCAAGGTCACATTCATTTCCGGTCAGTTCACAATGGCGCAGGAACTGGAACTGATGTGCAGTCTTGACGTGATGCTGTCCATGGATTCATCGAACATGCATCTGGCTTCACTTGTCGGGACACGTGTGGTGTCCGTGTGGGGGGCCACTCATCCCGTTGCCGGTTTCCTTGGTTACGGTCAGAAGGCATCGGACTGCGTGCAGCTTGACATGCCGTGCCGTCCGTGCTCAATATACGGAAAGAAAGCCTGCCGCTATGGCGACTGCCGCTGCATGACCGGCATTTCACCGGAACAGATATTCAATAAGGTAATAGCGGACTGATCAGATGATTGTGCCGAATTCCGGCCCCATGTTGAACAGCAGGTCAACTGCGCTCAGGTTGGACAGGAAGCCGTGTCTCTGTCGGAATACCTGCCAGTAAGGTCTGAATGGGTCCGATGATTCCTGCGGCTCAATGAGTCCGCGAAGGTCGGTCATGTCTTGAGTGTTCCTGCAGTAGGAATCTGTCAGTTCCAAGTTTGCTTTCATGTGCGCCAGATCAAGTATGACCTGGGTCAGTTCCATATTGAAGTCCAGCAGGAATTCATATTTCTTTTCATAGAAGGGGCGGAAGTCATCCTGGTAGTACATGAAGAAAGGTGAGTTCATGTAGGCCGATTCCAACGCGTTCCAATGCTGCCGCCGCCAGTCACCGTATCGCTTATGCGCACGTCCTTCATGAGCTGTTTGGGCGCATCGGACTTGACAACGGGTATGGTCAGGGCCTGCACACCATTTGCTGTGGCAATGATGCAGCGGTTGCGGTATGTCTGTTTTCTGTAGTTGTCAAACTGCTCTATCAGCACATTTCCGCCTTTCATCGCGGAAAAGAACTGCACAGGCGGCAGGTATGCCGAAGATAACAGTACCTGTGGCATCAGAAATATTTCTTGACCGGGCGGAACTGGCGGTCCCAGCGGATCTTTCCCTTCTGCCCCCATTTTTTGTCCTTGTCAAGTGACAGCCAGATGAACACGGGGCGACCTACAATGTGGTCTTCAGGAACGTATCCCCAGAAACGGGAGTCAGCGCTGTTCTGGCGGTTGTCTCCCATCATCCAGTAGTAGTCCATCTTGAAGGTGTAACTGTCAGCCTTTTCACCGTTAATGAATATTGTACCGTCCTTTCCAACCTTCAGGTCATTGCCTTCATATACGCCGATAATGCGTTCGTAGAATGGCAGGTTGTCAAGATCCAGGCGTACAGAACTTCCCTTGGCAGGAATCCATATCGGACCATAATTGTCAACTGACCAGTGGGTGTTCTTGTTGAGCGGGAACAGCCACTCATTGCCTTCATATATAAAAGGTTGTACGTCCGATGCTATTTCGCTGTGTGATGCCAGCAGTGCTGCGGCCTTTACGGTCATGGGGAAAATGTATGTTCCGGGGCGGTTGTCCTTTGCCGGCAGATCCTCAAGGCTGAGACGCAGTTCCTTGCGCAGAGTCTCAGGAATAGCGTGGACCAGTGTGACCTGATAGTTTGTCTGTGCATCTTCCGGCTGTCTGTTTGCTGTGCCGTCAATATAGATGATGCCGTCTTTTATTTCAAGTGTCTGACCGGGCAGTCCTACACAACGTTTCACGTAATTTTCACGACGGTCAACAGGACGGGTAGCTGTTTTTCCGAATATTTTCTCGTTCTGTGCAACAGCCTGGCGGCCTATTTTGTAGTAGAAATCATAAATCTGCCGCTGCTGCAGTGTTGAAAGTGTGTCAAGATCAATGTCTTTGCAGCGGCTCTGTCCGTATGGGTACACAATCATGCCATAGTAGTCACGGCTGCTCCAGTTGGGGTCAGTGACTATGGTGTCTCCTGCGGGATAGTTGAACACTACAATGTCATTGAGTTCGATTTTTCCAAAGCCCTTAATGCGTTCATAAGGCCACTGCGGCTTTTCAATATAGCTTTTCTTTCCATTTGGAAAAACGTTCTGTGTCAGCGGCATTGTGAGCGGAGTCATGGGCTTGCGCGGCCCGTATGCAACTTTGCTCACGTACAGATGGTCACCTACCAGAAGTGACTTTTCAAGTGAAGATGAAGGTATTGCGTAGTTCTGGAACAGGAACAGGTTCACAAAATACACGGCAACAAGGGCAAAGACCAGTGCATCAATCCAACCCATTATGGAGTAGAGTGTCCTGTTCTTGAGCTGTTTCCACCAGTCCCATCTGATTATGCGTGTTATGCATGCGTCAAAGATGAAAGGGATGACAATTATGCCAAGCCAGCTCCTTACCCAGATAAGGAACAGGATATAGAGAACCATATAGACGGCCAGCTTTATCCAGTCCTTTTTTGTTGCTTCACTTATCTTCTTCATATCTGTCTTATGAGAGTGAGTCCATAAGGTCGTTCATAGTCAGGAATCCATTGCGGGAGACTGTGTATTCAGCTGCCAGAACGGCTCCGAGAGCCAGTCCGCTGCGGTCTTTGGCATAATGTAGAATCTTTATGAAGTCTGCGCTCGAGTCATAGGTGATTTCATGAATGCCGGCAATCTCGCCTTCGCGAATAGAGTCAACGCGAATACAGTCAGCAGGACATTCTGATGTTCCGGAAACGGTACCGTCAGCATTCAGCACAGTTCCCTTTGACCAGCCTGTCTTGCGGTCCAGGTTTTCAATGATTCCCTGTGCCAGAGTAATGGCAGTGCCGCTGGGGGCGTCCAACTTGTGAATATGGTGTGTCTCGGACATGGTCACATCATACATGGGATAGCCGTTCATAAGTTTTGCCAGGTAGTTGTTGACCTTTGAGAACAGGGCGACTCCGATGCTGAAGTTGCTGGACCAGAACAGAGTGTTCTCTTTGTCACGGCACAGATCCTTCATTTCCTGGCTGTGCTGTTCCATCCAGCCGGTGCTGCCGCTGACAACTTTCATACCCCTGTCAAAGCACTTCAAGATGTTGCTGTAGGCCTGTGTGGGGGCTGTAAACTCAATGGCGACATCGGCACCGGCAAAAGCAGGGCTGTCAAAGTCCTGCATGTTGTCAATGTCTATTGTGCAAACTATCTGGTGGCCGCGTGACAGGGCAATGCGTTCAATCTCATGTCCCATCTTGCCGTAACCTATAAGGGCTATCTTCATGATGTGCGTTATTTTAGAATAAACTTTGTGTATTGTCCTGCACGTGCTGCAGAATGCTGCTGAACTTGTTGTCAAGTGTCGTGCCGGAAAGTGTCTTCCATATTTCGTACTGATCTGCCTCAAGTGCCTTTTTGTAGCGCTTGTCGTATTTTTTTATGATTTCGTCATAAGTCTTTCTTGCAGTTTCAGTATCAAGTCTGGCGGGAGTCTGAATCTGCTGCATGCCGCCCATGCCACGACCACCAAAGCCGCCGTTGGCGCGCATCTGGTATTCCATGACTGTCATCTGCAGATTCCGGCATATGTCTTCAAATTCCTTTGCATACAGTTTGACCATCTTGTCATATTGCTTTTCAGACAGATCAAGACGACCTGCAACGTCAACTATGCGTGCGTCTGCAATTGAATCGGATTCCAGTTCATAGAACGGTTTTGCCATTCCGCCCCCCATCATGCCCATTGGAGGTCTGCCACCTCCCATCGGTCTTCCACCCATAGGCTGTGCCTGTGCAATAACTGCCAGAAAGCATGCGGCCAAAGTAAACAGTATTTTTTTCATAGTCTTTTTTATGTGTGTTGGAAAACAAAGATACTCTTTCCGGCCAATAAACCGGAAAGAGCATCTTGAATGAAGTTCAGTATAATGTCATCAGAGCTTCGGACCGGCTGCAACCAGAGCCTTGCCGGCTTCGTTGCCTTCGTACTTCTTGAAGTTCTTGATGAATCGGCCTGCAAGGTCCTTGGCCTTCTCTTCCCATTCAGCTGCGTTCTTGTAAGTGTCGCGAGGATCAAGGATCTCTGTAGCTACACCTTCAAGCTTGGTGGGAACCTGGAAATCAAAGTAAGGAATCTGCTTTGTAGGAGCATTGTCAATTGAACCGTTCAGGATAGAGTCAATGATGACGCGGGTGTCGCGGATAGAGATACGCTTGCCGGTACCGTTCCAACCGGTGTTGACCAGATAAGCCTTTGCACCGCTCTTTTCCATCTTCTTTACCAGTTCTTCAGCATACTTTGTAGGATGCAGTTCCAGGAATGCCTGGCCGAAGCAGGCTGAGAAAGTGGGAGTAGGTTCGGTGATACCACGTTCAGTACCGGCCAGCTTGGCTGTGAAACCGCTCAGGAAGTAGTACTTTGTCTGTTCCGGAGTCAGGATTGATACTGGAGGCAGAACGCCGAATGCGTCAGCTGACAGGAAGATAACCTGCTTTGCAGCGGGACCTTCTGATGCGGGACGTACAATCTTGTTGATATGATAGATAGGATAGCTTACGCGGGTGTTCTCGGTTACGCTCTTGTCTGCGAAATCAATCTTGCCCTCAGCGTCAACGGTAACGTTCTCAAGGAGAGCGTCGCGACGGATTGCGTTGTAGATATCGGGCTCTGATTCCTTGTCAAGGTTGATGACCTTTGCATAGCAGCCGCCTTCCAGGTTGAATACGCCTTCGTCGTCCCAGCCGTGTTCGTCATCACCGATGAGCAGACGCTTGGGGTCAGGTGAAAGGGTGGTCTTGCCTGTACCTGACAGACCGAAGAAGATAGCGGTGTTCTGGCCCTGCATGTCAGTGTTGGCTGAGCAGTGCATTGAAGCGATGCCCTGCAGCGGGAGGAAGTAGTTCATCATTGAGAACAGACCCTTCTTCATTTCACCGCCGTACCATGTGTTCAGGATAACCTGTTCCTTGCTGGTTACGTTGAAGGCAACTGCAGTCTCTGAGCGAAGGCCCATAGCCTGATAGTTGTCAACCTTTGCCTTGGCGGCGCAATATACTACGAAATCGGGCTCCAGATCAAATTCAGCCTGGTTCTGGGGACGGATGAACATGTTGGTAACGAAATGTGCCTGCCATGCAACCTCCATGATGAAGCGGACCTTCATGCGGGTGTCCTTGTGGGTGCCGCAGAAACCGTCAACAACGAACAGACGCTTGCCTGAGAGCTGCTTGAGAGCAAGTTCCTTCAGAGTCTTCCAGTTCTCCTCTGAGAGAGCGTGGTTGTCATTGTGATACTCTTCAGAATCCCACCATACGGTGTTCTTTGACTTTTCATCCATTACGATGTACTTGTCCTTAGGTGAACGTCCGGTGTAGATACCGGTCATAACGTTGATTGCACCAAGTTCAGTAACCTGACCCTTGTCAAAACCTTCAAGACCGGGCTTGGTTTCCTCATTGTAAAGAACTTCGTAAGAAGGGTTGTAAAGAATCTCGGTAGCGCCGTTGATTCCGTACTTGCTTAAATCGATTTTTGCCATTTTTTTATTTGGGTTAAGTGTTAATTTGCCTTTGTTTTTAAGGTGGTCCTTGTAAACCGGATACAAAATTAGTCCGTTTTCATCGAACCGGAAACAACGGCACCTGTTTTTATTTTTCACGGCACATTATTTAATAAATAATAACAAAACTGATTACCCGACTTTGCATATTGACTTTCCGTATTGCATTATTTGCGTATATTTGCGCAGTTTATAATGAATTCCGATGAAAAAGCTTTCAGTTCTTGCCTGTATGGCAATCATGTTCATGTCCTGCCAGCAGCAGGCGGTCATTACTCCCGATGATTTTTCAGGGAAGGCTCCCGGTCTTGTGGACCAGACGGTTGTCCTTAAGGGTACAGCATCACATATCTGTTCAAAAAGTGGCAGGAAAGTGTTTCTTAAGGGTGAGGGCGATGCCACTGTAACTGTATTTGCCGGTGAGAACATGGGCAAGTATGACCCCGAAACAATTGGAAAGGTGTATGTGGTAAAGGGCAAGGTCATTGAGACCGCACGCATTGACAACGCCTATCTGGACGAATGGCAGAAGGAGGTTGAGGAAGGCGCCCTTGCTCAAGGTCACGACTGCGAAAATGAGCAGGCTGCCATGGGACTGGATTCTGAAGCCATAGCTCAGGCTGAAAATCCACAGCTTGCCGAAATACGCCAGTACCGCGAAAGGATTGCAGCAAACGGAGGTAACGACCTGGTGTTCTACGGCCTTGAGGCCGAAAGTTTTACGGTAAAGTGAGCAACAGGGACTGTCCCTGTTGTGCAGGGACTGTCCCCGTTGTGCAAATACAGGAAAGGCGCCTTTTGGGCGCCTTTCTCTTTTATTTCACTACCAGTTCCTCAATGGGTGATTCCGGAAGCATGAGCCGTTTGACCGGCCAGGATTTTGCCTTGCCCTTGAAGGTGGAGGTGGTGCGGACATCGGTTGCGCTTGCGGCAAACTTGACGGTGTAGGTGCCGGCGGCAGTCTGCCACTGAGATGCCTCTTCATTGAATGATGCAAGCGTGTATGCATCGGCCTGGAAGGTCAGGGTCTGGCTTTCACCGGGTTGGAGCAGGCGGGTCTTGGCGAATGCCTTGAGCTCCGATTCGGGC
Organism: Candidatus Colenecus caballi; assembly: GCA_018065615.1. Lineage (GTDB taxonomy): Bacteria > Bacteroidota > Bacteroidia > Bacteroidales > Bacteroidaceae > Colenecus > Colenecus caballi. The sequence continues at coordinate 56,377 of JAGHSY010000010.1, forward strand.
TTGATGAGTCCGCCCTCAGGTGCTGAAACGTACAGTTCGACCGTTTCCTTGCCGGCTGTCCTGCCTGTGTTGGTGACAACTATGCTTGCTGTGAAGCCGCCGTTCTTTGCGCTGACCTTGGGCTTGCTGTATTCGAATGTGGTGTAGCTCAGTCCGTAGCCGAACGGGTATGACACGTCCTTCTTTGCGGTGTTGAAATAACGGTAGCCCACCCAGATGCCTTCTTCGTATATGGTGTAGTCAATGTCCTTGACGGCCTGGCGCTGGGCACCGCGCTGGCGTGCCGGCTGGCCGTTGTACGGGAAGTTGGCCGATGACGGGATGTCCAGATAGCTGACAGGGAAAGTCATGGACAGTTTGCCGGACGGGTTGGACTTGCCGGTAATGATGTCAGCGACAGAATGGCCCACCTCCTGACCGGGTGTCCAGGCCAGCAGTATGGCATCGGGCTGGTCTTTCCATGATGCCGTCTCAATTACACCGCCAATGTTCAGCACAACAATGACCTTCTTGCCGGCTGCGTGGTAAGCGGCACATACGTCACTGAGCAGCTGGGTCTCAATGGCGGTCAGGTTGAAGTCATCGGCCAGGCGGCGGTCATCACCTTCACCGGCATTGCGTCCGATGACAACAATGGCGGCGGCGTTGCGCTGTGCGGTGGCGCGGACGGCCTGGGCGTTGACTGCTATCTCAGGCAGGACGGCCTCGCCAAGAAGGACGTTGCGGCCCTGTCCGGCACCGAGTGCGCGCTCGCTGGCGACAAAGTCGCGGTACTTGGCGTAGAAGTCTGTCAGACGCTGGTCAAGGGTAAATCCTGCAGCTTCAAGCCCTTCACTTATGTTGCGTACGTATGCCTTGTTGACATTGCCTGATCCTGTTCCGCCGGCAATTGACTTGTAGGCGTTCAGTCCGAATAGCGCAATGTTTCCGCCCGCTTCCATAGGCAGGGCATCGGACTCATTCTTTAGAAGTACCATGCCTTCAGCGGCGGCTTCACGGACCAGCTTGCCGTGGCCTTCCAGATCAGGCTTGTTGGAATAGGCGTAACCTTTGAAACGCGGGGTCTTTACAATGTACTGCAGTATTCGCTTCACGTTGCGGTCCAGGTCTGCAATGTCAAGAGTGCCGTCATTCACTGCCGCAATTACGCGCTGTGATTCTGTTGCAGCACCCGGTTCCATAAGGTCATTGCCGGCCTTTACGGCGTCCACGGTTCCGGCCTTGTTACCCCAGTCTGTCATGACAATGCCGTCAAAGCCCCATTCGTCACGCAGAATGCCGGTCAGAAGATCAGGGTTCTGCTGGGTGTATTTGCCGTTGATTCTGTTGTATGATGACATGACCGTCCATGGCTTTGCCTCACGGACGGCAATCTCAAAGTTCTTGAGATAGAGTTCACGCAAGGCGCGTACGCTGACGCGGGCATCGTCCTCCATGCGGTTTATTTCCTGATTGTTGCCTGCAAAGTGCTTGATTGAAACGCCTACGCCCTGGCTTTGCACGCCGCGTACGTATGCGGCGCCAATCTTGCCGCTAAGGAGCGGGTCCTCACTGAAATATTCAAAGTTGCGTCCGCACAGCGGATTGCGGTGCAGGTTCATGCCGGGCGCCAGCAGCACGTCAACGCCGTATTCATGAATCTCCTGGCCCATGGTGGCAAGAAGCTCTTCAACCAGAGGAACGTTCCATGTGCATGCAAGGACGGTCCCAACAGGGTAACCGGTGCAGTAGTATGTCTGGCTGTCACCCTGACGTACAGGTTCGATGCGAAGTCCCGCGGGACCGTCGGACAGGACGGTTCTTGGTATTCCCAGACGGTCGATGCCCTGAGTGGTACCGGCGGCACCGGGAACAAGAACGGTGCTTGATGCGGTCAGGCTGCCGGCGTTCATGCTGCCCCAGCCGCCGCCTGCAATAAGGGTAGCTTTTTCTTCAAGGGTCATTTCACTGACAATGCGGTCAATGTTGTCTTCAGTAAGTTTCAGTTGGGCCGATGCGGAAATGGCGCAAGCCAGCGCCAGTAAGGTTACAAAGGATTTTTTCATATTTGTCTGGTTATGTTGTCAGTTTTCAGCGGTTACAAAAATAGCCAAAATCGTTTTCCGCAAACAAAAACGGTCCGTATTTTTGGAACGGACCGTCTGGGATACTGTCTTTGCGGATTAATTGTCCGTTACAGTTGTGGCTCCAACGCTTACCGAGTTCCCGGAGCCTGCAATTGTAAAACGGATAGTCTTGTCAAAGGTCCTGCGCTCAAAGAACGCTGTATTATTGATAAGTTTCTTCCCTGATAAGGTCGATGACGATGTGCCTGTGGTATATTCGAATGACTGCATTGATGAAAAGGCCTCCTTGTCCTTGACTTTGGCTCTGATGCTGCCGTTCAAACCGCTGGAGAATGTATAGGTTCTGGCGGTGTCAATCTCTGGCATCGGATTCTTCAGGTATGAATAGGCGTGGATGGCCGTTTCACCTGCTGTCAAGTCAGTCTCCATTTTGTAGGTTCCGTTGCCTGTGACTGCCAGGTTGATGTCATCACCGTCAAATGTCTTTCCTTCAATCCTTACTTCAAAGAACTGGAGATAGTCTTCTGAAAAGTTGCTTGTAAAGGACAGGATAGTCTTTTCGTAATCGGACTGTGCCGGTTTGTTCTCATTGTCACCGGTTTTGTCACATGAAGCCAGGATAAGTGCCATAGCGGCAATTGCAAATGTGAATTTTTTCATAATTGATAATTATTGGATTAGGATTGTGTACGATGTGTGTGTGGGGGCTGGAGATTACGGAATCTCTTCCGCTCCGACTATTATGGATTTCCAGTGTCTGCTGATTGAATATTGGAAAGCCCTGTCAAATGTCCTGCCGGCAAGATAACCGGTGGTGTCGGCCAGCAGTTGCTTTCCCGTAATCTTTGATGACTTCTTGCCGTCTGTGAAGTCAAAGGATTCAAATGACATGTATGCTTCACCGTCCTTGACTTTGGCGCGTATGTTGCCTTTTACGCTGTAAGTCAGATCGTAAGTCGCGGCAGTGTCAATGTCCGGCAGCGGATTCTTCAGCCTGGAAAATATGCGGACACAGGTTTCGCCTTCAGTGGCATCGGACTCGAAAACGCAGGTGTTGTCACCTGACGCTATTGGCATTATCAGTTCGGAACCGTCAAAGTTCCTGCCTTCAACCGTCACGTCATACAGACTCAGGTACTTTTCAGAGAAGGTAGTACTGAAAGTCAGCTGCGTCTTTTCGTAGTTGCCGTCTTTTGTGCAGCCGGCAAGTGTCAGCAGGGCTGATACGGCCAAAGGCAGGAATACTTTTTTCATGTCCTTACTTTTCACCGAAGCACAGGTCACCGGCGTCACCCAGACCAGGAATGATGTAGGCGTGGCTGTTCAGTTCGGGGTCGATGGCGGCGCACCAAAGGGTGGTAATGTCCTGCGGGAACATCTTGGTCACATAGTCAACGCCGGTCTGGGCTGCAATGACTGAACACAGATGGATGCGTGCGGGCGTGCCTTTGAGCAGCAGTGCACGGTATGCCAGATACATGCTGTTGCCTGTTGCAAGCATGGGGTCAACCAGAATCAGGGTCTTGCCGTCCAGCTTGGGAGATGCCATGTATTCAATGTGGACATCGAAGTTCACTTCATCAAGATACTTTCTGTAGGCCGATACGAACGCGTTCTCGCAGTGGTCAAAATAGTTGTGGAAACCCTGATGCAGGGGAAGGCCGGCACGGAATACGGTGCCAAGTACGATGTCCTCTTCAGGAACGTTGATGGTGGCTATTCCAAGAGGTGTCTGAACATCTTTGGTGATATAGTTCAGCTTCTTGCTGACCTCAAGGGCCATTATTTCACCTATTCTTTCCAGGTTGCGGCGGAAACGCAGCTGGTCCTTCTGAACGTTAACGTCACGAATTTCTGCAATGAACTGGTTCAGGATACTGTTCTGTTTGTTAAAGTCAATTACTTCCATTGTTATAGCGTTTTTTGCATTAATCCTTTTTACTTTACAAAAGTACGCTTTTTTTGGATACCTTTGAACCCTGTCCTGACAGCAAAACCAATTAATTTTTTCAAATATGAATTCATTTAGCAGGAAATGTGCCGCCGCAATGTTTGCAATGGGAATTGCCGTTGCAGCACAGGCTCAGCCCGGAATGGGACAGCAGGCACCTTCAACCGTTGTCAACGCTGACAACACAGTGACTTTCAACTATTCTAACCGCAACGCCAAGGATGTCAAGATCTGGACCCAGTTCTCAGGTGACGTTCCAATGACAAAAGGTGCAAACGGAATGTGGACAGTGACGGTGGGTCCAGCCGCTCCTGACATCTATCCTTATCATTTCACCGTTGACGGAATAAGTGTCATGGACCCCCAGTGTGCCGAATGGTTCCCCAATGAGACCTTCAAGAACAGCCTGCTTGACATGCGCGCTGACGGCAGTCTTGCCGAACTTAAAGATGTTCCCCATGGCAGTGTGGACTATCTGAACTACTGGTCAGAAGGACTGGGCATGTACATTCCCGTAATTGTCTATACGCCTCCTTTCTATGATGAGAACAAGGACAAATCGTATCCTGTAATGTACCTGATAAGCGGTACGACCGATACTGAAGAGGTGTATTTCAAGGTGGGCAAGATGAACCTTATTCTTGACAACCTTATTGCCGAGGGCAAGGCCAAGGAGATGATACTCGTCCTTCCCTACGGCAATGCCACACTGCTCAAGACCGAGCGTCAGGCCTCACAGTCAGGCGGCGGCATGGGAATGGGCATGGGCGGCTTCGGCATGGGAGGAGGCTACAATTTCAACAAGGATTTCACCGACGTTCTGATGCCTTTCATTGAAAGCAACTACCGTACCATCAATGACGCCGACCACCGCGGCATAGGCGGATTTTCACGCGGCGGCAACCAGGGTCTGAGCATCGGACTTGCAAATCTTGACAAGTTCTCATATCTGTGCTCATACAGTTCGTTCACGCAGACCAGCGCCCGCATGTTTGAGAATGCCGATGACGTGAATTCAAAGATTCATCTGTTCTGGTCAGGCATAGGTACCGATGATTTCCTGTACGGCAATTCAAAGGATCTGATGACCCAGCTTGACAAGTACGGGATCAAGAACATCAAGGAATTCACATATGACAAGTACGGCCACACATGGATGAACGCCCGTTACTGGCTTGAGAAGTCATTCCCGCTGCTGTTCCAGGACCAGGAAGTCATTGACGCCGTCAAGGGCATGGATCTGGCCGAGGCCGAGAAGGTCCGCCAGGCATCGGCCGCCGGCGGTGAGGAGTCACGTCTGACACCCGCCCTGATGACCAGCCTGTTCCCCGCAGGCGTCAAGTCACCCGAATACAACGCTGACGGCAGTGTCACTTTCCGCTGCCAGGCTCCCGATGCACAGAAGGTACTTCTTGAATGCCAGATGTTCAGCGGCACAAAGCCCATGGAGAAGGACAGCAAGGGTGTCTGGACCATTACCGTAACTCCCGATGTTCCGGACATCTATCCGTATGCATTCCAGATTGACGGCACTCAGGTAGCTGACCCCAACAACATGCACATGTTCCCCAATGAGGGCTTCAAGTACAGCCTTGTTGACGTACGCGGTGCCGTTCCTTCAGTTCAGGACATCCGGCAGGACGTACCTCACGGCAAGGTTTCATACCGTTACTATTTCTCAAAGGCCTGCGGCATTGAAAGGCCGATGTGTGTCTACACCCCTGCCGGCTATGATCCCAAGGGCAAGGAGAAACTTCCGGTCCTGTACCTTATTCACGGTATGACCGATACATACGAGACCTGGTTCAAGGTAGGTCAGATGAACAACATCATGGACAACATGATTGCCAAGGGTGAAGCCCAGCGCATGATTGTTGTCATGCCGTATGCCAACCCGTATCCTGAAATGATTGCGCAGGGTAAGGCATCGGCCTATGATGCAATGGATACCAAACTTACTACCAGGGAATTCATTGAAGAGGTAATGCCTTTCATTGAGTCCAACTACAATGTATATAAGGATGCAAAGCACCGCGCCATTGCCGGTTTCTCTCTTGGAGGCCGTCAGACTCTTGCTGCCGGATTCGGCAATCCTGACAAGTTCAGCTACGTGGCCGCATTTGCTCCGGCAATCTTCGGCAACGAATATGAGACCAACTTTACAGACGGCACATACAAGCCCATCAGGAAACTGCAGAAGAAGCTCAAGTTCATGTTCATTGGCACAGGCAAGGAGGATTTCCTGCTGCAGGCATCTCAGGGACTTGACAAGTATCTGACCGAAAAGGGCCTGAAGCACACCTTCTACAACCCCGGCGGCGGACACACATGGATGAACTGCCGTGACTATCTGGAACTGACAGTGAAGGAACTGTTCAAGTGATCAATAGGGACTGTCCCCGTTGTGCAGGGACAGTCCCTATTGTTCACTTTGTCCCGCTGCGGTGTGAGCCGAACGGCAGCAGGCTCATCTTCATGAGCCGCCAGTGGGCTTTGGCAAACGGTATGCCAACAATGGTTATGGCGCACAGGCAGGCCAGGACCAGATGGACTACGGCTATTTCCCACCAGCCGAACAGTAGCCAGAGAATGTTGAATACAGTGTTGAGGCAGCTGTCTTCCGTATAAACGTCAACATCGCGGCCGAATGGCATCAGTGCCACCAGCCCTATTTTGTACAGCTGCACGCCGAAAGGTATGCCTATGATGGTTATGCACATCAGAGTGCCGGCAATCATATACCATGCAAACACCAGTATGCCGCCAAACAGCAGCCAGAGAACATTTCCTAAAAAGCTCATATCATTTCCTGTTTATCCATACTTCCATGTTGCCGTTGCCTCGGTGAGCCCATGCATAATAAGGTATAAGGCGCAGGGTCACCGGGCGGGCCTTCTGCACATTGCCCGTGTAGTTGTCCCAGGCATCGGTCTCAAGTGCGGTCATCTCATAGTCACGGCCTTCAACGTTCATTTTTGTTGCTATTTCCCTGAACTTTGAGTCCGATGCCAGCGCGGTGCCCAGTACGTTGAAGTCATTGTCGGCCCATTCGGCGCAATACACCAGCGGACCGCGCTCGACGGCAATCTTGCCGCGGTCCTCCCTGACTTCACGGTGGGCTGTCACAATGCGCGCCTGCATATCGAAATGCACGCTTATCCTGTCGCCCTTCTTCCATTTGCGGTCAATGCAGAAATATCCGTTCTCCAGGTCCGATGCCACCGGTTCGCCGTTCACCATGACGGTGTATCCGGGTGTCCTGCCATCGGAATAGCGGTAAAGGTCTGTGGGAACGACCTGGTTCCTTACCCAGCCGGGTATGCGTATGTTCAGGCAGAACTGGCCAGGAGTCCTGTCAACGGTCATCTCAATGTCACCGTTCCATGGGTATGATGTGGACTGTGTCAGCTGCAGGTCCTTTTTCCCGACTTTTGTGGTCAGTGTGTTGGACATGTAAAGGTTAACAAAGACATTGTTATCCTTAACAGCGTACACGTATCCGGGTACGGACGGGATGAAGCGGCAAATGTTGCTGGGGCAGCATGCACACCCGAACCATGCCTGACGCTGGTGCTGACCGTGGCTTTCCAGCGGGTTGGGGTAGAAGAATCCGCCTCTGTCAAGACTGACCCCGCTTATTACACCATTATATAAAGCGCGCTCAAGGACATCCATGTACTTGGCATCGCCGTGCAGAAGGAACAGACGGTAGTTGGTATATACGTTGGCAATGGCGGCACAGGTCTCGCAGTAGCCGTTCATGTTCGGCAGGTCGTAGTTCTCAGTGAAACCTTCGCTTCCACCGGTGGATCCTATGCCTCCTGTCAGGTACATCTTCTTGCCCACCATGTTCTCCCAGATGCGGTCAATGGCGGTAATGTATGACTCGTCACCGGTCAGGGCTGCCACATCGGCCATACCGGAATACATGTATCCGGCCCGGACCGAATGTCCGACGGCCTCGTCCTGTTCGATGACGGGCTTGTGTGACTGGTCGTACTTGTCCTTGCGCGCCGTCTTGCCCTTGTTGTCCAGGAACAGCTTTGCCTCATCCAGATACTTTTTGTCACCGGTAACCAGGTACAGCTTGGCCAGAGCCATCTCGGCAATCTGATGTCCCGGTACTATGACCTTCTGGCCGGGACCATAACCTATTTCACGGCATACGCAGTCCGCATATCGGATTGCAATGTCAAGGAACTTGCGGCTGCCTGTTGCCTGGAAGTGGGCTATTGCGCCCTCAATCATGTGCCCAAGGTTGTACAGTTCATGGCTGCCGCTTTCCTCGCCTGACCAGCGGGTGGGCCCTGACCAGTCATGCGGGTGGGCCGGATTCATGGTGCGCGCCGTGTACAGGTAACCGTCGGGCTCCTGTGCGGCGGCCACTATATCAAGAACGCTGTCAATATATGCCTCAAGCTTTTTGTCGGGATATGTCTGGAGCAGGTAGCTGGCACCCTCAATGGTCTTGTACACGTCCGTGTCATCGAACGGGAACTGCGTGGGACGGTAGTTGCTGCTGCCGTCACCGCGTGCTGTTTCGGCCATCTTGGCGGCCGCATGTTCAAAGTTCGTGTACCGGTCCGTCTCCTCACATTTGCTGAATGCCAGCGGAATGGTCACCTCACGGCTCTGGCGTATGCGCTCGCCCCAGAAACTGTCCGGAGTAACCTTGACTGACGTGAACGGCACGTTGCCTATGGGATAGCTGGGTTTGCTTTCGGTCTTGGCCCATAAGGCCGATGAAATAAGCAGAAATGTTGCAAGGACTCTGATTTTCATACTTCAAGTGATTTGGTTTCTGCAAACATAGCCATTTTACCGGAAAATACACTATATTCGCAGCCGATTAGGATTTGCCTCTGTAGTTCAATGGATAGAACGGAAGTTTCCTAAACTTTAAATTTGGGTTCGATTCCCAGCGGAGGTACAAAAATAGGTGGCTTTGGCCGCCTTTTTTTGTACCTCCGCTGGGAATATGTTCCTTTTTTTAGTTTGCTCCGCAAACGGCGGCCGTCAGCCGCTCTTCGCTCGGGGGCTCGCTCGCCCCAAATGGTTTGTACCTGCGTTTTTTGCTTGCCAAAACAAGGTGCGCGGAAATGACCCTACAGGCAATCTGGCGGGACCTTAGACTCATTTTTGGCTTGAAGGTCCCTGGAATGTGCGTTCTGAGCCTTCTGAGCGCACCCTTTTTTGGCGAAAAATGAATCCCCATTAAAGATGACAGTGTCAAAAAATTGGACGATTTTAGGGTAAAAACAACGATTTCGACCCAAACATGCGGAACCTGTCATGGGGCAGGAATATTTTTGGGGCATGAATATGAAACGCCTCATAATATCACTGCTTATGCCGGCTGCCGTTCCGGTCTGCTCCCCAGCTCAGGTTATGAGTCTGACCATGTCCGATGTGGTGAGCATGGCCCAGGAGTCATCACCGCAGGCCGTTCAGGCACGCTACAGTTTTGAATCGGCCCAGCTCAGCTACAAAAGCTACAAAGCGGAATTCCTGCCGGCACTGTCCCTGTCATCCAACCCGTCACTGAACCGCAGCACGAATTATGTGACCCTTGCCGATGGAAGTGAGGTCTATGCGCGCAGCAACAGCATGCGCACGAACCTTTCCATGGACCTCAGTCAGAACATCTGGTTCACAGGTGGCACCGTATCGCTGTCCGGATCGGTAAGCCGGCTGGACCAGTTCGGTGACAGCCGCACCCACAACTACTATTCGCAGCCGCTGCAGCTGAGCATCTCCCAAAGCCTGAACGGATACAACAGTTTCAAGTGGGAACGCAAGACCGAACCGCTGTCGTACCGCATGGCGCGCAAGCAGTATGCCGAAACGCTTGAACTGGTGGCAAGTCAGGCCACAGCGCTGTTCTTCGGACTGGTATCGGCCCAGACAAACCTTGAGATAGCCACGCTCAACTACGCTGCTGCCGACACGCTATATACCATGGGCAAAGGCCGTTATGACATAGGTACCATAACCGAGAACGAACTGCTGCAGCTTGAACTGAGGCTGCTGAACGAGGAGACCGGAATAATATCGTCACGGACCGGGCTGGATGACGCGGCCGATGCCTTACGGAACTATCTTAACCTGCCGTCCGATGTCGAAATCCATGTGGTGACCGATGACAGCATACCGCATTTCTCAGTTCCTGTAAGCGAGGCGCTGGCCCTGGCCGAAATGAACAGCCCTGACATTGATGCCATGGAGCTGAGCCTGATAAGCAGCGAGAGCAATCTGGCGTATTACAAGTCACAGGCGGGATTCAAGGCATCCATCTACATGCGTCTCGGACTGGCACAGACTGCCGATGAACTGCCCCAGAGCATGCGTAACCTGAATGACGAGCAGTCGGTGAGCGTATCGCTGAGCATACCCATTCTGGACTGGGGACGCAGCCGCGGCCGCGTGAAAATTGCTCAAAACAATCTGGAAATGACGAAGATGCACAACCAGCAGAGCCGCGTATCGTTCGAGAAGACCATATCGCGTGCCGTGAGCCAGTTCAACAGTCAGGAGCGTCAGGTCGATATTGCACGCCGCACCATGCAGACCGCGCAGCACCGCTACGATGTGGCCCGCCACATGTACATGAACGGCAATTCCACCATGCTGGAACTGAACGAGGCCATAACAGCCAAGGACGGTGCCTACCGCGGGTACATATCGGCCCTGAGCCGCTACTGGCAACTGTACTATACCATACGCAGCATTACCGGTTATGATTTTGAACACGATTCGCAAATTGAATATCAGATTGAATATGGACTATAAGCTTCCCCCAAAGAAATGGTACGTAAGGTACCGCATCCACATTATTGCCGGCCTGCTGGGCATCGGACTCATTGTTCTCATGATCAAGGTTTCGACAGGACCCAAGGTGCTGCGCGTGAATACCGAAAGCGTGCAGTTTGCAACCGTCACGAACGGCGAGTTCTCAGAATACGTGAATGCTGACGGCACGCTGCAGCCAATACAGTCCATAAAGGTGTATACGCGTGAGGGCGGCTATGTGGAGCAGGTCCTGAAGTCCGATGGTGCCATGGTCAGTAAAGGCGATACCATTCTGGTAATGAGCGACCCCGAACTGGAGCGCACCATTGAGAGCGAGCGCGAATCGTGGCGCCACCAGAACCGTTCGTACCGCACCAGCATGATTGAGATGGAGCAGCGCAGCCTGACCCTTAGCCAGAGCATGCTGCAGACCAAATACGAACTGGGACGTCTGGAGAAGGAGCATGATCTGGCACTTGAGGAGTACCGCATGGGCATACGCAGCAAGGCGCAGATGGAAGTGGCCGATGAGCAGTACCGCTACCAGACCGAATCACAGCGCCTTCAGCTGGAAAGCCGCCGTCAGGATTCGGTGCTGAACGTGATACGCCGTGAGGAACTTGAGGACGGGCTGCGCGAGGCCCGCATCAAACTGGAACGTGCCGAGTCCCGCCTGAACGACCTGGTGGTGACGGCCCCTGCCAGCGGTCAGCTGAGCGGTCTTGCCGTAGAGCCCAGCCAGCGCATATCGGCCGGTACAGCCATTGCCGATGTCAAGCGCCTGGACTCGTTCCGCATGCACCTGAGCCTGAACGAGTTCTACATTGACAAGATAAGCGCGGGCCAGACTGCCACCGTCACATACGAAAAGAAGACCTATCCCATGACCATTTCCAGTACAGTGCCTGAAATAAAGGGCGGAAATTTCGATATTTTCCTTGTCTTCAGCGACTCCCTGCCCGAAAATGCCCGCATAGGCAAGAGCTACCAGGCCCGCATAGAACTGGGCGCTCAGGAGCAGTCCGTCATTGTGCCCAAGGGCAACTTCTACAACTACACGCACGGCCAGTGGGTCTTCAAGGTCAACGCCGCCCACACCCATGCGGTGCGCGTGCCCGTCAGCGTAGGCCGCCAGAACCCCCGACACTACGAAATCACTGACGGACTGCAGCCCGGTGACGAAATCATAATCACCGGCTACGAGCGCATAGCCGATGCCGACGAGCTGGTCCTGAACTAGTGCGCAATGGGGACAGTCCCTGCACAACAGGGACTGTCCCCGTTGCGCAGGGACTGTCCCCGTTGCGCATGGCTGGAACCTTGTCCGGTTTAGGGGAACTGGAGGGTGAAGGTGGTGAAGGGGTAATGGGACGAGCAGGTCAGGGTACCGCCGTGGAGCTGCATAATCTGGAGCGAGAGGGCCAGGCCTATGCCACTGCCGCTGCCTTTCTTCTTTGTGGAATAGAACGGCAGGAAAATCTGGCTGAGCTGGCTTTCCGGTATCTCGGGGCCGTTGTTGGTAACGGTAATGCAGGCATTGCCGCCCGGGGCCGATGCAAGCACCCTGACATAGCCGTCCTGCACGCCGTCGGTTGCCTGCACGGCATTGCGGATAATGTTCAGCAGAGCCAGGGACAGCAGGCTGGAATCGGCATGAAGGACAACATCACCGGCCGTTTCAAATCTGATGCGGTCATAGCCGGGTTCGGCCGAGAGCAGGGTCTGCAGCTGCTGGAAAATGCCGGACACTGGGACATCGGTCATGGTGGGCTGTGACAGCACAGTCAGTTTGCGGTATGACTCAAGGAAACTGCACACGTTGTGCGCCTGGCTGTTGATTATGCCTATGGCTTCAAGACGGTCCTCCTCACTCTGCAGTTCCGGGTTCTGAATCATGAAATCGGTCAGCGATACTATGGGAGTCACGGTGTTGCGCAGTTCGTGCGTCATTATCCTGAGTATGCGCTCGTAGTAGTTCTTGCGGGTCTCCAACTCGTTCTGGTCGCGGCGGTACGATGCCAGGATGCGGTTCATGTCATGCGATGCCTGACCGAGCAGCGCATCATCGGTCTCGGGGATATGGAGCATGGTGTCGTTGTTCGCTATGGCGCGTGACATCATTACGGTCTGGTTTATGGGGTAACGGACCAGCTGCACCAGCCGGACTATGACGGTGGCCAGCAGTATGGCATCAAGAACGGCAAGTGCCGCATGCACTTTGAGCAACGGCACGAAAACGGCTGACAGCACAATGGTAAAGAACACTGAAGCCGCCACGTGCAGGGTGTAGTGGCGGCTAACCGATGCCATATTTCTTCATTTTGTTGTACAGCGTCTGACGGCTGATTCCAAGCATGTCGGCGGCATCGGTCAGGTTGCGCCCAGCGGCCTGGATGGCGTTCTGTATGGACTGGCGCTCCATATCTTCAAGAGTGGAATGCGGCTTGGGCTCGTCAGGCTCGGATTTGATGTTCATCTGCAGGCGTCGCTTCAGGATGGCCTCATTGAGTTTACGGATCAGGTCGTTGTTGTCCCATGGCTTCTGAATGAAATCGACCGCACCGTTCTTGAGCGACTGCACGGCCAGATTCACGTCACCGAATGCCGTTATCATGACCACGGCTGGAGGATTCTCCAGCCCGCTTCGGTTCATTATGCGGTCCAGCCAGAACAGCCCGTCCTGCCCGTCCAGATGGTCCTGCCCGAAGTTCATGTCAAGCAGCACGGCATCGACATTGCCCGCCCCCAGCAGGGCCGGTATGAGCTGCGGGTCACCCACTACGGCAACGCTCTGGAACTGTGTCTTTAGAACCAGTTTCAGAGTGCTGCGTACTGCCGCATTGTCATCGATCACAAGAATCCGCGCGTCTGTCATATCTCTGCGAAAATAGGTATAAATTCCCAAGATGAGTATCAATATTGTCCGAGTATCGCATTTTTGTGAAAAGTGTCCAATTATTTGACATTCTTGTTTTCCTCAAGCTGTCGAATAAGAAAATCTTCCAGAACTTTTTTGTCAGGCAACTGCAGCTGATAGGTTGATACAAACAGCCTATTATCCATATTGGCAAGCGTATACTCAACCATCTTCTTACCTTTCTCCGTACACAGTAAAAGCCCGACTGGAGGATTGTCACCTGGTTGCATTTCAACCTCTTTCCAGTATGAGACATATGCGTTCAACTGACCAAGATTCTCGTGCGAAAAAGCTTCATTTTTCAATTCAACTATCAGTGAGAAATGCCCCAACCGGTTGTAGAATATTAAATCCGGATAATAGTATTCGTCATCTATGATTATGCGTTTCTGCCTTGCTTCGAAACACATTCCCTTTCCAAATTCCAAAAGAAAATCCTGCAAGTGACTAATTAGCGCATCTTCAAGATCTGTTTCAGTAATTACGTCTCTGGCACTCAGTCCAAGAAATTCGAACGTATAAGGATCTCTTATCTGTAATTTCGCAGCATCTTTTCCGTCTTGATACATAGACAGAAGTTTCTCCGGGTTTTTGCTTAAGCCTATGCGTATATGAAGATTTGACGAAATCTGTCTTCTTAACTCACGTACCGACCACGTTCCGCGCATGCATTCCTGCTCATAAAAATAGCGGATGGTCGGATCATCTATGGTCATTATCTCCCTAAGATGCGTGAAAGATAGTTTGTTGATAATGTCTTCTGCTGTTGAAATGAATTTGGACATTACTGATGTACATTTCTCAACAGGCATATTATCAGATGTTTTAAATTCGTGCATCACTGATGCACTTTTTGGAGCGTCAATAGAATACGCAGTAGAGACAAGCGTTCTAATTTGTGGATATAGGCGGTAAAATGTTCTTGACCATTTGAAAAGTGTTTCAGTCAATCCCTTCCGTGCTACCCGCTTTTCAAGCTTTTTCAACAGTCCTGCCCCGTATGTCGCGCGTTCCTTACCCTTCTGTTCATATTCAACAATATAATACCCGATAAACCAATTACGCATTGTCTGCATCCTATTGATTGCCTTGACTGCTGATGTTTGGGCTGAGCCATCTATGTTGAGAATTGCACTGACAAGTTCATCAAAACCAATTTCATTCAAATTGTCCCAATTAACCACAGACAAATTTTCGTCATATTCAGGTATCTGTTTATTGTGTTCGTCATTCATAATGGTATATATTACAATAATGCAAAGGTATATAAAAATAACCGGTTTTACGTCTCTATTCGGACTTGACGACTGTGTAGGGTTCGATGCGGGCAATGCGGCGAATCTGGGCGGCTACGGTCAGGGCCACGAAGGCGGCCACTATCAGGAAGACGCACAGGTAGAACAGCGGGCCGTAGTTGAACATCTGTCTCCATATTGCCAT
>JAGHSY010000098.1 GCA_018065615.1 Candidatus Colenecus caballi
AATCCAGACCGGTGGCCTTTTCAACGTCATCAATGCTCATGGCTAAGGTCTCGTACCTTGCATTGCTTTCGTCATGCGGGAAAATGAACCCCACTCCATGCCATTTGCCGCGGTACTCCACAAGCAGCACCTTGAAGAACGCGTCAGGCACCACAACGTCATTCCAGCCAATTGTTTTTGGATGGTCCGATGAGACAATGGGGCCGCAGACAATCTTCACCGCCCCGTATTTGTGTGCCAGACGGCGGCATTTCTCCTCAAGAGAATTCCAGTTTCCGGCATTCACCGTTGACAGCTGCGGACAGACGTTGGTCATGTAGAAGCTCTCCCTCATGGCCTCCTGGCTGAATTTCATGTCACCGGCAGGAGCCATGTGCCCGCGGGTATAACCGCTGCGCGTGTAGTCCCTGTTGTCAGCCTGGGCGCCTTTCCAGTCGGGGTCCGGATTGAACGAATCTTCTCTGGGATAATGGCCGTCCACTTCATCGGACTCCAGTTCCCAGGCAACCCATTCAGGTATGCGCATATCCTCATTGTAGGAAAGCGTATAGGCGTAATGTCTCAATATATGCGACTGGTCTTTGACAGCAGGACACTCCATTGGAAGTGCCGAACTGTCAGCGGGTGTGGCACATGATGCCGTAAGCAGCAGTAACGCCGCAACTGTCAGTGGAAAAATATTCATACGTAGCTGTGAATGCCGCCAAGCAGCAGGTTTACTCCGAAATATGTAACAAGGACTGTAATGAATGACAGTACAATGTACCGGTTGAAGAAGCGGTTGTCACGGAATTTTGGCATGGATCTGGTGTGGATAGCCATGGAATAGACCAGAACGGTTATAAGCGCCCAGGTCTCCTTGGGGTCCCACTGCCAGTAGCTGCCCCATGAAATGTTGCCCCAGAATGAACCGAGTATTGTGCCCAGCACCAGCATGAACAGTGCCGGATACAGAGCCATGTGTGACACGTCTGCCAGATATACGCGCGCTTCAGGACGGAATGCCCTGAGTCCTGCCAGACTGCACAGGGCCATAAGTCCGAACAGCGTGTATGCCACCATCATGCAGGCAACATGGAAAGCCAGCAGCGGAGAGTCCAGTATGGGGTTGAGCGGTTCGGCGGCTGTAGGTCTGCTGATGAATGCCACCAGAACGGAAACACCGCCCAGAACCAGTCCGAGAGGAATTACAAATGTATGCTTGCGTCCGAAAATAGTGGTTATTACCATTGAAGTCCATCCAATCAGCAGCATCATCTCATAAGAATCAGTCATCGGAACATGACCTGACACATACCAGCGCAATCCCAGCAGCCATGTAAGTGTGAACAGCAGCAGCCAAGCGCATGCCAGCGTTATGCGGCGTATCATGGGCGGCAGGTTGAACCGGCCTATGCTGTTCTGTTTGAGCCTTTTGAGAGATGCCCTGAAACCTGTATCACTTTTGAACCAGAACAGAATCATGGCCACAAGAACCAGTGCGTAGCCGCAAAATACAACGGTTATTCCCACAGGATCATGTCCGACCAGCAGGAATGTACCGGCCCTGTCATCGTCAAATCCGCTCTGATAGAAACGGTATCCCTTATAGCGGAATGGTCTGTTCATTGAAATGACGCCCTGATTGCCGTAAATGCTTACGTGACTGGAACAGCTGCGAATGGCATCGGACTTGTCATGATACGCCACGTCAAACATGCGCAGCGTTACAGGGAACGGCAGTTCGGTCTTCATGCCGTCATCCGATGCAAACCAGTCAGCCGTCTCACCTTCCCTAAGGTGCATGCGTCCGTTCACGGAACAGTATCGGGACACAAGCGCACCTGCAATGATGACCAGCATTCCAATGTGCAGGATGGCTGTCACCGGCTTTCTGCTGACATTCAGACAGAACCAGACTGTTCCGCTGACTGCAGCCACAATTGTGCATGTCATGAACAGGGCCGATGCGTAGAACAAGTCAACGGAGATGGCCTGTCCCAATATGCGCCCTGTCACCGTAGCGCTCACCATGAGAAGCAGCAGTACGATGACAGAAACAAGGGTCGTTATTCCAAAAAATTTCTTCACTTTACATTACAGGTAGCTGTTGATGCAATATCTCCGGCATCATGTGCAAGCATGATTTCAATCTTTCCCGGTTCCAGAACCCAGTCATGACGGTCTTCGTCCCAGTATTTGAGGTCTTCGACAGGAACAGCAATGCATATTGTCCGGCTTTCACCCGGAGCAAGAGATACCTTGTCAAACCCCTTCAGTTCCTTATATGGCCATTCAACCTGAGCATCCACACGGTGGACATACAGCTGTGGCACATCCAATGCATTCATGCTGCCGCTGTTCGTGACAGTGAAATTCACTTCAATCTCCTCTCCGTCAGAATATGTGTCCTTTGACAGTTTCAGATTGGAATAATCAAATGTGGAGTAGCTCAAGCCATAGCCGAACGGGTACATGACAGGTTTGTTCTTTGTGTCAAACCAGCGGTACCCCACAAGCAGATCTTCAGAATATACCGCTGTGCCGCGGTTGGTTGATCCGTTCATGAGTTCCTGTGCGCTCTTCTCCTTGACAAGACCTACAAAGATGTCCTCCGATATGGGAGCATCGGTCTGCGGGAAATTGCCCATGGCGTATGCCGGTGAATCTTCAAGTCTGATGGGGTATGAGAAAGGAAGACGGCCCGATGGCGAAAAGTCACCGACAAGCATTTCGGCAAGAGCCTTGCCGCCGCCTGTTCCGTTGAACCATGACTGTATGATTGCGGGGCTGCAGGCCTGAACGCGGTTCAGGTCAACCGGTGCACCGGCAACTGCAATGAACACAACGTTGGGGTTTACTGCAGCAACGGCTTCAAGAACGTTTTCCTGGCCGAATGGCAGCATCATGTCACGGCGGTCACTGCCTTCGGTCTCATGAGCGCGGTTGTCACCGCCAATGAACAGGACAATGTCAGCATCTTTTGCTGCTTTCACGGCCTCATCAAGAAGTTCCTTGGCGGGGTCTTTCTGCTTTGCGGCATTGGCTGCAGGCTGCTGTCTGCGTCCAAAACCGCCAAATCCGCCAAAACCTCCAAAACCGCCGCGTGCCTGCTGGGACGAGTAGCCCTGTGCATAGACAATTTCAGCCTTGTCCCCCACTCTGGCCTTCAGGCCCTGCAGCGGAGTTATTTCAACAAGAGCCTTGACACCTGCGCCTACACCGCCTGTTGCCATAATCTTGTCAGCGTTATCACCTATTACGGCAATTCTCTTCACCTTATCAAGGTTGAACGGGAGAATGTTTCCTTCATTCTTGAGCAGGACAATTGACTGCTTTGCAACCTGATAAGCAATTTCCTGCTGTTCGGGCTTGCTGGTCATCTCCTTGTTGGCCTTGTCCTCGGGAACCGGCTCAATGGCCAGACGGACGCGCAGGATTTCGGCCACGCGTCTGTCAATGACCTTCTCACTGACGGCACCTGACTTGACGGAATCAAGCAGGGCCTTGCCAAGAAAGTCACCGTTCGGCATTTCCACGTTAAGACCTGCATTGACGGCTGCTACAGTGCTGTGCGTGCCGCCCCAGTCCGATATGACCATGCCGTTGAAACCCCAGTCGTCACGCAGAATCTGAGTCAGCAGCAGGTCGTTTTCCGAGCACCAGTAGCCGTTGATCTTGTTGTACGCCGACATGACGCCGTAAGCGTTTCCTTGAACAATGGCCTTTTCAAACGGCGGAAGGTATATTTCACGCATTGCACGCGGACTGACTATCACATTCACATTACCGCGGTTGGTCTCCTGGTTGTTAAGGGCAAAGTGCTTGACGCAGACAGCCACTCCTGAACTCTGTACGCCCACGGTATAGTTCAGTGCCAGTTCTCCGCTCAGGAACGGGTCTTCACTCAGATATTCATAGGTACGTCCGCCGGTGGGAATGCGCTGTATGTTGATTGCCGGACCCAGAATCATGTCCTTGCCGCGCAGTCTTGCCTCAACAGCCATGCCGTGACCGTATTTCCTGGCCGATTCGCGGTCCCATGTGGCAGCCAGAGCCGATCCTGTCGGGAAGAAAGTGGCAGAATCTGTGGACAGGTGTATCGGATTCCATGAATGCGGTTCCAGTTCCTCACGTATTCCGAACGGTCCGTCAGCGTATGCCACATCGGCTATACCCTGTGACGGTACGCCCTGAGACGTGAACATAGTCTTGCCATGAAGCATCTCGACCTTCTCTTCCATGGTCATCTTTGAAATAATCTGCCTGATTCTGCCCTCATTCTGCATGAGCGGGTCTGGTTCCTGCCTGCGGTCACGTGAAAGTGTTCTGCTGTCATTGCAGCTGCAAATAACGCCTGCCAGAACAATGCAGGCTGCGGTCATGATTCTCTTCATATTGTAAGGTCTAATAATTGGTTGCTTTGCTCCATTCCGTCATGCGGTAGTCATCATTCAGTCCAAAGCATTCATAACTGTCAAAGGGCAGATAGACGCTCAGTCCGCAGTAACGGTCAATACGCAATGAATCGCCTTCGCTGATGTAGGCATAAGGTGTTGATGCACTGTAACTTATGCATTCAGAAAGCTTTGCTTTGAAATCTTTGACCGCATCGTCATCGGTTGAAATCTTTTCCACCACATTCTCCAGGTCAAAGAACACATGCCGATAAAAACGGTCAAAGCACTGTATGTCACTTATATCAATCTTGCCAATGTCCTCACTGCTGTTGGCAACAATATCCCTGAAGGCCGATGCAAGACCTTCAAGGCCGCTTGTCCTGACCAGTGAAATGCCGCCTATCTGATCCTGGCCGGGCTGTTTCATGTATGATTCATAGAACTGCCGGCATACATTCTCAAGATTGCCGTTCAGCAGGTCACGCGTGACAAGTTCATATGGAAATCCGTAAGAAATTATTTCAAAGCATGACGAAATGATGAAATTGGCCTTGTGTCTCAATGCATAAGCCACTTCAACCGTTCCCATGTAGCATGCGTCAAAGGCAATGTAGTCGAACACGCCGTCAGGTATGGCCGATGCCAGATCTTCAATCTCCATGCACTTGTATGCGGGATCCCCGCCGGGATTGGCTTCAAGGCCGAAAGAACGCGTCTGCGCATAGTTAAGGTTCGATGCTACATTGTGAAGC
>JAGHSY010000123.1 GCA_018065615.1 Candidatus Colenecus caballi
AAAAACGCCTTGCGTCACCCAAATCACCCAGACTATATGGCTTACAACTATGCCAGAGGCCGATTCTCAGCAAATGGCCGAAAAAGTGATAAAGTCAGGAATACTGATGCGGGAAAGATTTTCCTGTTTTTCATAAGCATATGTGTTTTTTGACAGTGGCAAAGATGCATCATGAAACTGTTACGCCGTGTTCATTCCAATATCAAAAATGGCAACCTGAACAAAATGACCACATGAACTGAACAAAAGAAGACCGGCAGAATTGAATCTGCCGGTCTTCTTTCATATTTTCCGTGTACAGAGTTACCTTACATTACTGCGGCTGGCATCAAGAATATCCTGCTTTATTCTCAGGACACGTTCCTCATACAGGCCCTGTTTCTTTGTGTCGTACAGCTTGCCGTATAACGGCTTTCCAACCTTGATATGTTTCAGAGGACTCTCTGCAATACCATTTATCGGACCGCTGACTGTCAGACCAAGACGTACAGGAAGCGGGCAGTCTGTAAGCGAAATATGGTAATTGCAGGACATGTCATCATCAAGATTGTGACGGCCGCCAAGAATGGCCTCATACCTGTCCATGCGGAGACGGGTGGGGAACAGGTCAACCTTGTCACTGTTCACCTGAAGTTCCACATCAAGACTGTCAATCACGTTACGGGCATCCTTGCTCATAAGAAGCTTCTTCTTTATACTGTTGAACACCTCATTGTCAATGACTGTCAGATTCTTACCCTCAATTGCGGCATTGGCAAGAAGAGTGGTCATAATGGGGTAGTAGTCACCATATTTCTTAGTATCCGGTTCAAGATAACATTCTGCGGCCAGATGGAAGGCAGCCTTGCCGTTGAATGACTTCAGCATTGGAACAATGGAATCAACAGCCGGAATAATATCAATGAGTTCATCCATCTCTATGTCAAGCAGATGGAAATTGAGTTCCGTGAAACGTCTCTCCAGTGAAGGGGTCTTGTAGATTGCAGTCAGCTGCATCTGGGCGGCATCGGATGAGAAGCCTATTTCCTTCAGCACTACAACACCGTCACGGACCGATACATCACCGCCAACATTGTGGAACTGGTGACCGTTGAAATCAATGGTTGACAGGTTTGTGAACAGTGTCACGTCAATGCCCTTCGGTACGATGAACGGACCGGCAGAAACAGTGTCACCTTCCTGAATCTCTTCAATCCGGCTGACAGTCTCCTCGTCATTGCCGCTGCCGCTGGTCAGTGACATCAGTTCGGTGACATCGGCATAATCGGACTCAAGGAAAAGTTCACCTGTGAGAAGTCCCTTGTTGTCCAGGAATTCACCTATATTATATACGTCACCCCAGAGCATCAGGTCTGAATTTCCAAGAGAGACCGAACACTCATTTATATTGAAACGTCCAAGTGAGAAATCCAGGTCAAGCTGTGGAACACCAACCGGCAGTTCCAGAATATTCTCAACGACACAATCCTGCAGGTTCAGCGTGACGCTTGGATTCCACTGCAGCAGAATATCCTGCTTGCTGCCGTCATGATTTGCCTGAGCCTGCAATGAGGTGTTGCCGACTGCTGCTTTCAGCTGTGAACCCATAGCCGCGGCAAGACCGGCAAAACTGACATTGGCCTTCAGCCCCAGTTCTCCGTTGTCCGGAGACAGCTGTGCGCCGACCTTCAGTCCTTCAATTTTTGCACTGACAGTATCCATGGCACCTTCCAATGCCGAAACGGAAATGTCAGCCATAGCCGTCATTTCAGTAATGGTATCAGTCAGTCCAAGCACAGAGGCGTCAACCTTCAGACCGTCCAGATTGGCCTGGATTGAAGTGCTGTCCACCATTCTGAAAATAAGGTCCGATGCATCCACGCTGACATCGGCCGTCACCTTGTCCTTTCCGGCTTTCACTTTGCTGGGATAGGCGGCTGTGACTGTCATGTGGTTTGAAGTGGCAAACAGGCTGTCATTCATTGATGCGTCAAGATTGGCCAGATAGATTTTGGCATCGGCCTTCCTGAGGTTGTCTGTTGAACCGTTCACGTTAATGTCAAAGCCAAGCGCACCATGAAGGTCAATTCCGTCAAGCATTGACTGGAAACTGGCCGGAATCATGCTTATGAGTTTGTCAAAATCCATGTTTCGGGTGCTTACGCTTGCCGTTCCGGCTATCCTGTCACCGAGTGAAGCATTGGCGCTGAGTCCTATGCGTTCACCGTTTACAGTCACGTTCGATCCGTTAAGAATGGTCACCCTGTCAAAATCCATTGTCGTTTCAAGAGGCATTTCAATGCTTACCGGCCATCCGGGAACGAATATCTCACCGTTCATTTCAAAGTCAAGCGAACGTGTTGAAATTTCAGGAGTCAGGGCCAGCTGACCGTCTTCCATTCCGGCTTTGACTGCCATGTCCAGCCTGTCTGTTCCGGCTTCAAGTGAATCCATTCTGAAACCAAGGCCGTCAAGACCAAGTGAAAGGTCTGCATTCACCTTTGACATGTCTGTCTTGAGTGAAGCGTCCAGACCAAGGGTCAGGCCGTCAATGCCGGCCTCCATTCCGTCTGCAAATGAAATGTTGCCGGTCCTGAGTGTCAAACCGCCTGCAGTCAGGCTGTCACCGTCAAGAGCCGCCTGTGCAATTGAAAGGGCAAGCTTGTCAAGACTCACATTCATACCTTCTTCCTGAGCAGCCACAATTTTCTGTCCGTCAAGACTGAGAGATGCTTCAAGACTGCCAATTCCGTCATCGGAAATAAGGCATGAAGCCTTGTCAATGCCTATTACCAGCCCGCTGACCGATGCCGACAGACTGTCCATATCGGCATTGACACCGGCAATCTTCAAGGATGCGGCAAGGACAGCCATCTGTCCGTACTTTGAACAGTTTCCGTCAAACGACAATCTGTTTACGGATGCCTGAAGGCTTGTAGTGTCATTGTTTATGGAAGCCCGGACAGAAGCAATGTCAAGTCCGATGCGGGCATCCAGACTGTCATAGTTCAGCAGTCCGTTGATATCAGCGCCAAGACCGTCAACGCGAGCCTGCATGCCGCTGCTCATGTCCGCATAACCTGCGGCCACATCGGTAAGCCTTACTTTCTGAATGTCGGCATAGATGTCCAGTTCACCTGATTCTTCCTCCTCTTCAGGCTTCTCTTCATCGGACTTGAACACGTCAATGTTGCTGCGGCCGTCCTGCGCTGTAAACAGATTGGCGCGCACACCGTCAATGTACAGTCCGGTAAGGATTATTTTCTTTTCCTTGAGTAATGTCTTCAGGTCAACTGTAACTGTAAGGTCGTCAATGGAGGCCAGAGTGTCATTGGGAGAGAAGTCAGCCTCATCATAAACGACAAGTCCGTTCAGACGGAAGCCCAGGAAAGGGTAGGAGCCGACTGCTGTCAGATCAACCTTGTCAACCTTGGCCTTGCACGGGGAATATTTTTCAATTGCCTTGTCCGCTATTCTTGTCAGGCTGCCTGACGAGAGCACTGTCCAGCATACGACAAGGACCGCCACCAGCACCAGACCCACCAGTGAGCCCAATGTGATACCTGTAATTTTCAGTGCTTTTTTTGCAGTTCTGTTCATCAGATTCTATTGAAAGTAACTGTTGTTTCATCAGGATCGTCACAGTCATATGCCTCCATCCGGGAATCGGAAATTGATGTGATGACCCATGTTTCATAAATGACGATGCTTGATTCACCGACACCTGTAATTCTAAGTTCCAATTCATCGACATTCAGGTCCCAGGTCAACGGGTAGTCCTCCTGAAAGTCACGGGGAGTCCTGTAGCCGGAATAGTCCTCATTGAACTGATAGATGTATTTTGAAGTCTGCCATCGGCCTACAATCTGGTCTTCTTCTATGTCCAGTTTGCTGCAGCTTGCAAAAGATATCAGCAGTGTTGCCAATAAAAGGGACATGCGGATCAGTTTCTTCTTCATACCGGTTAATGTTTAGGTTTACTTATTTTATAATAGAAACGTCGCAAAGTTAGGTATTTTAGAACAAAAAGACATTCGCCGTACAATGAATTTGAGTAACTTTGCAGACCAAACAACAAAACAGCAATGTTCAGGACAAACACTTGTGGAGAACTCAGACTGTCTGACGCAGGAAAAAGCGTTACACTGGCAGGATGGGTGCAGAGAGTCAGAAAGATGGGCGGCATGGTCTTTGTTGACCTTCGTGACCGCTACGGTATAACCCAGCTTGTATTCAATGAAAGTTCCGATGCAGACCTTTGCGAAAAGGCCAACCGTCTGGGACGCGAATTTGTCATACAGATTACAGGCAAGGTAAGTGAGCGTTCAAGCAAAAACGCAAAGATTGCAACCGGTGACATTGAAATTCTGGTTGACGCCATGAACATAATCAATGCCGCAGACACGCCTCCCTTCACAATTGAGGACGATACTGACGGCGGCGATGACCTGCGCATGAAATACCGCTACCTTGACCTGCGCCGCCAGTGCGTACGCAGCAATCTGGAACTGCGCCACAAGATGGTCATGGAAATACGCAAGTTCCTTGACAACCTGAACTTCATGGAGGTTGAGACACCCATTCTCATAAACTCCACTCCTGAAGGCGCACGTGACTTTGTTGTTCCTTCACGCATGAATCCCGGACAGTTCTACGCTCTGCCGCAGAGCCCCCAGATTCTCAAGCAGCTGCTCATGGTATCGGGCTTTGACCGCTACTTCCAGATTGCAAAGTGCTTCCGTGATGAGGACCTGCGCGCTGACCGCCAGCCCGAATTCACACAGATTGACTGTGAAATGTCATTCGTTGAGCAGGAGGACATACTCCAGATTTTTGAAGCCATGGCCAAGCACCTGTTCAAGAGCATTCTTGGCATTGAAATGAACGAACCCTTCCAGCGCATGACCTGGCATGACGCAATGAAATACTACGGTTCTGACAAACCCGACTTGAGATTCGACATGCATTTCGTTGAACTCATGGACGTTCTCAAGGGGTACGGGTTCGGTGTGTTTGACAGTGCCGCATACATAGGGGGCATCTGCGCCAAGGGTGCCGCCACATACACACGCAAGCAGATTGACGCCCTTACAGAATATGTCAAACGCCCGCAGATTGGTGCCAAGGGTATGGTCTATGCACGCGTTGAGGCCGATGGCAGCGTCAAGTCCAGCGTTGACAAGTTCTATTCACAGGAGGTACTCCAGAAACTCAAGGAGACAATGGACGCTCAGGCCGGTGACCTGATTCTGATACTTAGCGGTGACGATGCAATGAAGACGCGCAAGCAGCTTTCAGAACTTCGCCTCAAGGTGGCCGATGAACTGGGACTGCGTGACAAGAACCAGTTCAAGTGCCTGTGGGTCATTGACTTCCCAATGTATGAATGGAGTGATGAGGAGAACCGTCTCATGGCCATGCACCATCCGTTCACAAGCCCCAAGCCCGAAGACATTCCGCTGCTTGACACTGATCCCGCATCGGTCCGCGCAAATGCCTACGACATGGTCATCAACGGCATTGAAGTGGGCGGCGGTTCAATCCGTATCCACGACAGCAAGCTGCAGGCTACCATATTCAGAATTCTGGGCTTCACACCTGAACAGGCCCAGGCCAAGTTCGGATTCCTTATGAACGCCTTCAAGTTCGGTGCCCCCCCTCACGGCGGCCTTGCATTCGGACTGGACCGTTTTGTAAGCATATTTGCCAAGCTTGACAGCATACGTGACTGCATAGCATTCCCCAAGAACAACTCAGGACGTGACGTCATGCTTGACGCTCCCGGTCAGCTTGACCAGAGCCAGCTTGACGAACTCTGTCTCAAGGTTGACGTAAAGGAATAATAATTGTCTGACAGAATAATTTAAGGTCTCTCTGAAAAAGGGAGACCTTTTTTTGATGACTGCTGTCGATGGCGTCCTTAATCTCAGAAAGTCTCGAAATGTCTTCTATTGTCACAATGAGCGTTTGCTATTGTGGATAAGTTTGGATAATTAGAGTGCCAGAACAATGACTGGATCAATGTCAAGTTTCTTGGAAATCGTCCGGGCCTGATCATATGTCGGAGTTTTCTTTCCGCCAATGATATCGCATAATCTTGGTGCTGACATCCCAAGCAGAGAGGCCAGCTCCTTCTGTGTGTAATTACGTTCGTTCATTCTCGTCACAATAGTATTGGACAAGGATGGCGTTTGGACAGGAAAGTGTTCCTTTTCATATTCTTCAACCATCGCAGAAAGGGCATCAAGTTCAAGCAGCCGCTTGTCATCTTTCGGCGTATTTTCGTCAGTGGCAAAGAAAAGTTCATCAATCCTTGCCATAATAGCGTCGTACTGTTCTTTACTTTTAATCTGTGCCATAGCTTAAATGTTTGAAACGTCAATCTTCATATATTCATCGTGAGTCCCCACAAAACGGATGTAAACCAGTTTGGGCGTAAATTTAACGGCTACTACCAAGCGATAATTATTGCCCTTGATGTTGAAAACATAATGCTGGTTTCCAACATAATCTACAGAATTGAAGTCCGCCCGCATATCATTGAACGATTCCCACTCAGCTCTGCTGACCTTTACATACCATTCGCTCAATGGCTGCTGTGTTTCGGGATGTTTCTCCCAATACTCTCGAAGACTATTGATT
>JAGHSY010000115.1 GCA_018065615.1 Candidatus Colenecus caballi
CGGATCTCCTCTTCAAACACGTCATCGGAATTGACCACCCATCCGCCCGTATCGACTACGGAGAACAGACGGTTTCCCCATTCGCACTTGCCGTACTGGCGGTCCCGTGTAGTGCCGGCCTCATCGTCCACAATGGCCTGACGGGTCTGTGTCAGACGGTTGAAGAGCGTTGATTTACCCACATTGGGACGGCCTACTATTGCTACCAAGTTGCTCATAATGTGTATGGTTTAATCCTGCTGATAACCAAAATTCCTAAGTTCACGGTCCGATGAACGCCAGTCCTTGTCCACCTTGACAAAAATCTCCATGAATATCTTCTTGCCGAAGAACTTTTCAAGATCCTTACGCGCCTCAACGGCAACGCGCTTCAGGGCCTGTCCTTCATGTCCGATAAGAATACCCTTCTGGGATTCGCGTTCAACGTATATCACGCAGTTGATCAGAATGCGTGTCTTGTTCTCCTTGAACTGTTCGACTGCAACCTCGACCGAATACGGCACCTCCTTGTCATAATGGAGCAGAATCTTTTCCCTGACCACTTCAGAAACAAAGAACCTTGCAGGCTTGTCAGTCAGCTGGTCCTTGTCAAAATATGGAGGAGATTCAGGCAGCAGTTCCTTCACTCTTCTCAGCACCGGCTCAACACCGAATGCGTTTGCGGCCGAAATCGGAATGATTTCCGCCTGGGGCAGACGATCATGCCATTCTTCAACCAGCTTCACAAGATTCTCCTGATCAGTCAGATCAATCTTGTTGATTATGACCAGCACCGGCACCTTCAGTTTGGACACCTTGTCAAGGAACTCCTGATTCTTGTCACATTTCTCAATGACGTCTGTCATGTAGAGAAGGACATCGGCGTCAACCAGTGCCGATTCTGAAAAAGCCAGCATGGATTCCTGAAGCTTGTAGTTGGGCTTCAGGACGCCAGGGGTATCGGAAAACACAATCTGCGAGTCTTCGGTATTGACAATGCCCATTATCCTGTGACGGGTTGTCTGGGCCTTGAACGTGGCAATGGATATGTGCTCCCCGACAAGAAGGTTCATCAGGGTTGACTTGCCGACATTGGGGTTTCCGACAATATTTACGAAACCGGCTTCATGCATAAGGTCAAAAAAAACGCACCGTTTAGGATGCGTTTACTGTTTGTCATTCAGCGGCTGCTTCCTTGACTACTGCCAACTTGCCTCTGTAATAACCGCACTCAGCGCATACTGTGTGATAGACGTGCCATGCTCCACAGTTCGGGCAGATAGCAAGTGTAGGAGCTATTGCCTTATCGTGAGTCCTTCTTTTCGCAGTCCTTGTCTTTGACTGCCTTCTTTTTGGATGTGCCATGTTGTTTTAATTTTATTCGTTATCGTTTTCAATCATATTCTTCAGTTCATCCCAACGCGGATCCGTGGCGCCCGTATTCTCCATAGGCTCACCGTCTTCACCTTCCTGGGCCGTGTGCTCGTCAAGCTTTTCCATCATGCCCTTGTTGCACTTTCCCGGAGCATGGACATGCTTTATTGGAATTGCCAGAGCAATGAATTCATAAATGTACCAGGCCACATTGACAATGCCCTTGTCTTCCGGAACGACCACAACGTCACCGTCATCGGCAAAGTCAGGACCCAGCTTGACCTTAAGTTCACCGGTGT
Source organism: Candidatus Colenecus caballi (assembly GCA_018065615.1). Taxonomy (GTDB): domain Bacteria; phylum Bacteroidota; class Bacteroidia; order Bacteroidales; family Bacteroidaceae; genus Colenecus; species Colenecus caballi. Next base: position 1,653 of record JAGHSY010000115.1, read on the forward strand.
TCTCAATGTCAAGAGACATGTCATCAAGACAGCGGTCACAAGTGACAATTACCGTACCGGCTACAGAAAATACAAGTTTGTACAGGCCGGAAGCCTTGATAACTGTAAGATCAACGTTTACCTTGCCCTTCTGGACCTCTTCACCTTCAACAATGGCAAAGAACTCCTGGTCAACGGTCCACTGATATGAGCCTGAGGTTTCCTTCAGCCCCTTCAGATCAACATTATACTTATCCAGTCTGCCCATCAAACAATTTTTTCGGGGCACAAAGATACGAATATAATTTTTAGAATAGGATAAAATTGAGACAAATTTCTTTTGCCATTGTCATTTGGGCAGTTCGACGCGGAAAGTCGTGCCCTTTCCCAATTCCGAATGAAGTACGAATATCCTGCCTTTATGATAGTCCGATACTATTCTCCTAGCCAGCGAAAGCCCAAGTCCCCAGCCACGCTGCTTGGTCGTATAGCCGGGATCGAAGACACTCTTCCATGTGTTCTTGGCTATACCCTTGCCGGTGTCTGACACTTCTATGGCCACAACAGACTTCTCTTCCTTCAAAGTGATCTTCAATGTACCCTTTCCGTCCATGGCGTCAACTGCATTCTTGCAAAGATTCTCAATCACCCAGCCGAATAGAGAAGAATTCACCCTGGCATTGACGGGAGGATCCGGAAAATCCTTTATGAATCTGACCGTAGCCGGCGAACGGTGCTCCACGTATTCAATGACATTATTCAGCACTCCCACCATATCGGCCTGAACGGGTTCCGGCAGAGAACCGATTTTCGAGAAACGTTCAGCCACCATTTCCAGGCGGTGCACATCCTTCTCCATTTCACATATCAGTTCATCATCCTCATATTTGTCCTTGAGCAGTTCAGTCCATGCCATGAGCGATGAAATAGGAGTCCCAAGCTGATGGGCGGTCTCTTTTGACAGGCCCACCCATACACGGTTCTGTTCCGTCTTCTTGAAGCTTAGCAGAGCGAAAATGGCAATCAGGACAAACAGCATGACCACCCCCATCTGAATGTACGGATAGACCGTCAGACGCGTCAGCAGCACCGATTCGTCAAAACACACCTCATTATATTGGGATTCATCCGATTCGTCAAAGAAAAGCCTGATCGAGTTGCCGCTCTGGCGCATGCGCTCCGCGTATGAGGACAGGTATGACACGGTGTCGCTCTTGCCGGGAATTTCAATGTTCAGCCAGCTTATTATGGCGTCCTTGTCATCGGTGACAATGACTGGAATGGTCTTGTTGCCGGTTATTACCGCAAGCACCATGCTCAGATCCGTATTCTCATCGGCGGCATTGAATGTCTGGTAAGCCTTGGCAAACAGTTCCATCTTGTTCTGTTCCTCACGTGACAGATCCCTGACAAGCGACTGTGAGACGAACAGCGAAATGAACGCAATAATGACTGCGACAATAATCAGTATGGTCCTGATGCGTTTGAATTCCTTTATTTTCCTCATTGCAAAGGAATAAACGAAATTCCATCGAACTTATTGCATGTGACGTTTATTTCAGAGACGGAACAGACGGACCGCATTGTCCGATGTCACCCGGCAGACTTCATCATATCGGATGCCAAGAGACAGCGCCAGGAACTGTGCCGTATGCACTATGAATGACGGCTCGTTACGCTGTCCTCTATGAGGCACCGGACTGAGGTAGGGGCAGTCCGTTTCAAGTACAATGCGTTCCAGCGGAATATGCGGCAGGACATTCTTCAAGTCCGATTTCCTATATGTAAGCACACCTCCAATTCCAAACATGAATCCGCTGAACTCCATCAGCTTTTCAGCCTCATGAATGTCGCCGGAAAAACAATGGAAAATACCGCGCAGCGGAGTATTCCTGTACCTGTCCATGACAGAATACAGTTCATTGAATGATGACCTGGAATGGATTACAAGCGGCAGGTCATACTGCAAAGCCCATTCAATCTGAACGCAGAAAGCGTCCGTCTGTTCTGCCAGACGGGTGTTGTCCCAATAAAGGTCAAGGCCGGTCTCTCCTATTCCGATGAAACGGCCGGGATCAGCGTCAAGCAGAGACTTGAGTCCGTCCAGCTGAGAATGATAGTCCGATGACAGATCCTCAGGGTGCAGGCCTATCATAGGCATGCACAAGTCCGGCCACAGGTCACAGACACGCAGCAGTTCCGGTAGTGTGTCAGGATTTATGTTCGGAAGCAGCAGGCGCTCAAGTCCGGCTTGTCTGGCACGGTCTATCACGTCTGTCAGATCTTTGACAAATTCTTCCGTATAGACGTGACAATGGGTGTCAATCAGTCTGTTCACCTTTTCTGTAATAGTAAATCAGGCCATACTCACGGCACTTGCTGATTTTCTTTTCGCCCTCAAGATCTGAAAAATAGTTCTCAATCGAATTCCAGACATCAAGAATGACATCGTCAATCTGCGGACGCATGAGTGACACCACGACAAGACTTTCTTCAGTCATCTGCCTTAAAGAGCACTGCCTGTCATAAAGTTCCCTGAAAAGGTCAAAATGGACAGCCACCTTTGCAATGGTCGGATTGTAAATCGGAATGCCGCCCTTTGATGTCCTGGTCTTTTCACCCGAAATGGCATTTTCACAGCAGCGTATCACTGAAATGTCACTTGAAAGGTCGGGCAGTTCACCGCTTTCCACCGGTATGGAGTAGAATGCGCGGTCCGCAGCCTTAATCTCTCCACGCTTTACACAGAGATTGAACACTGTCAGAAAATGTGACACGTACATGCGTGCGTTCTTCAGACGGAACTGATAGTCATCGGACTTTGAATAGTTGACCTGATCCTCAAGTGATTTGACATAACGGTCCGATGCTTCCCTGAACTGCTGCAGTTTCTTTTCAGCCTTGGACATGAGTTCCGGAGAAAGGACCGGTGCGTAATAGTCACTGTACTTTATCTTGGCGATAGCCGTTTCAAGGGAACGGATACGCGCCTTGTCAGTATTCGGTAATCTTCTGTATGGCATAACTTCTTACAAGACCCTGTTCATCAAACTGTTTGAATAATCACGCAGCACCTTCTTCCTGTCTTCACTCAGACTGACTTTGTCAAGCTTTTCCTGGGCCTGGGCAAACAGGTCACGGATAAGCGTTTCAGAAAGGGCTTTCACCCCGACCTCATCATAAACGGCACGCACACCGGCAATTTTGGATTCCGGATCATTGCCGTCATACACGGCCCAGCGGTCAAGTTCGGCCTTCTGCCTTTCATCTGCAAGCAGACCGGCATTGATATAAAGATATGTCTTCTTGTTGCACAGAATGTCCCCGCCAATCTTCTTCCCAAAAACCGCAGGATCTCCATATACGTCAAGAAGGTCATCCTGCAGCTGGAAGGCAAGTCCCAGCTTTTCACCGAATTCATACAGCAGGCATGCATCACGGTCCGATGCCCCGCCAAGCACGGCACCTATCTTCAGACATGCGGCCAGCAGGACCGATGTCTTGAGACGTATCATCTCAATGTATTCCTGTTCTGTTACATTGTCACGTGTTTCAAAATCCATGTCATACTGCTGACCTTCCATGATTTCGGTGAACGTGTCATTGGCTATGTCCAGAACGGTCTTCAAATGTGCGGGAGTTGTATCGGAAAGAAAACGGTAAGCAAGTACCAGCATGCCGTCACCGGACAGTATGGCCGTATTCTCATTCCACTTGACATGAACGGTCGGATTGCCACGGCGTACTGACGCCCTGTCCATGAGGTCATCATGAAGCAGTGTGAAATTATGGAATATCTCCATTCCTGCCGCTGTACGGAATGCGCCCTTCATGTCATCGGCATACATGTCATACGCCATGACCAGCAATGTCGGACGGATACGCTTGCCACCAAGTGACAGCACATACCTGATTGGCGCATACAGCGCATCAGGCTGGCGCGAATAGGCCAGACCCTGCAGATAGGCCTCAAAACTGTCTTGAATTTCCTGAGCTTTATTCATCAGTCGCGAATATACAAAAAAATTAAAGGGGCCTTGCCAGCCCCTTTAAAATATTGTTCAGATAATCAGTTCAGTCTGAAGTTTACAGGAACCGTGTACTTTACGCGTACAGGTTTACCGCGCTGTGAACCCGGCTTCCAGTTAGGCATTGTCGAGATGACTCGAAGAGCTTCCTTGTCAAGTGACGGGTTGACGCTCTTTACGACTTCCGGTTCTACAATTGCACCGTCCTTATTGACAATGAATGTTACAAGGACACGGCCCTGGATACCGTTCTCACGGCAGATTGACGGGTACTTGATGTTCTTGCGCAGGTATTCCAGCAGAGCTGCTGTACCGCCCGGGAACTCAGGCATGTCTTCTACAACCATGAAAGGAGCTTCCTCTTCCGGTTCTTCTTCAACTACGATGTCTTCAAGTTCAGTTACATCGACATAGTCTTCCATCATATCTTCCGTTGATGCCATGACATCTTCTTCAATTTCAGCGTCATCTTCAACAATTTCAATGATTTCAGCCTTTGTTACAGCAGCAGGTGGTGGAGGTACGACCTTCTTTTCCGGAAGGGTGATAGGAATGATTTCCTGATCCAGTGACACGTCTCTAACGGTGTAGAGTTCGGAATTGTCCTCCTTTTCTCTCTGAGTCCATTCCAAGGCAACGAACATTACAGCCACTGCCATTACAAGACCTATAAGAAGAGAGGTTGACTTTCCCTTTTCAAGGTCCGCACGTTCTGACTTCTTGATTTCCATATTTTTGAGTTTTAATTGTTCAAACTGATCTTCACTGGCAAAAGTAACACTTTTTTTGTACGCCAAGCACCCCATTTCCATTTTTGTATTTTTTTAGTACTTTGCATTTCTACGAATCCATTGCAGAAAATACAGTTTTTAACTACTTTTGTAAATATGAAAAAAAGGGTTGCAAAGTATCTTCTGACTGCCGCGGCCATAATTGTGACAGCCGGTCTTCAGGCTCAAAGCCTGGAAAGCAGTTTTGAATTCCTCAAGCTGCCTGTGTCAGCCCACAACTCTTCATTAGGCGGCAAGACGGTGTCGGTGGCTGACCCCGATCCCACGCTGTTCATAGCCAATCCGGCCCTTCTGTCTGCAGTTGACAGTCGTCTGTTAGGTCTGAATGCCATGACCTGGTTCTCAGGCACGACCATAGCAGGAGCCCAGTTCTGCAACTCATTTGACGGACGTTCCAATTATGCCTTCAATGCAAGATATGTCAACTACGGCAGGATGGATGAGACGACTGCAGACGGCACAGTCATCGGAACATTCAATGCAAAGGACATGGCTTTGGGCGTCAGTTTTTCATATTTGTTCACAGATTGCCTGAGCGGCGGCGTTTCAGGAAATTTCATTTATTCACGTTACAGTACGTTAACGTCAGCGGCCATAGGAGTTGATCTGGGCCTGCTCTACTCCAATCCGGATGAAGGACTGGACATCGGACTTGCAGCCACGAATCTTGGCGGTCAGATCAAGGCTTTTGAGAATACATTCCAGAAACTGCCGTTTGACCTGTGTGCCGGCATCACCTGGAAACTTGCCCACGCCCCCCTGCGTCTGACACTGTCAATGGACAATCTGACCCGATGGAAGTCCGATGATTTCCATTTCACAGATGAAGACAGTACCGGATTCGGAGAAATTCTCAAAAGGCATGTCTCATTAGGCGCTGACCTTCTTCTCACCGAACGTTTCCATATCTCGGCCGGATGCAACCTGCGCACACGTGCCGAACTTGCAGGACAGGGCAGCAAAGGACTCACCGGCTTTTCTCTTGGCACGGGTCTCAGACTCGGACGCATCATGTTCGAACTCTCATACGGCAAATATCAGGTATCGGAATCATCATTAATCTGCAATTTCGCATTCAGCATATGAAAAGGATAATAATAGCAATGGACGGCCATTCGTCCTGTGGAAAGAGCACCATGGCAAAGGCTCTGGCAAAAAAAATAGGATACACTTACATAGACACCGGTGCCATGTACCGTGCAGTGACACTTTATGCCCTGCGCCGCGGCTTCATTGACGGCGACAGCATCAATGAAACAGCTCTACAGAAAGAGATTGCGGACATCAGCATAACCTTTGGCAAGGACGCAGAAGGAAAGCAGTTCACCATGCTGAACGGTGAAAACGTGGAGCGTGAGATACGCGGCATGGAGGTATCGGGCAAAGTCAGCCCCATATCGGCCATTGCCTTTGTGCGTGAAGCCATGACCGCACAGCAGCGCATCATGGGCGGCAAGGGTGCCATAATCATGGACGGACGTGACATAGGCACCACCGTCTTCCCCAACGCCGACCTTAAGATATTCGTCACCGCCACAGATGAGATACGTGCGCAGCGCCGTTATGACGAACTGATTGCCAAAGGCGAAAGCGCTGTCTATGAAGATGTTCTCAAGAACGTGCGCGAACGTGACTACATTGACTCACACCGTGCTGTCTCCCCATTGAGAAAGGCCGATGACGCCATCGTCCTGGACAACAGCCACCTGACCATGGAGGAACAGGACCAGTGGCTTATGCAGCAGTACATGAAAGCGGCACAGGACTGATGAAGGTTGAAATTGACAACGACTCAGGTTTCTGTTTCGGTGTCCTTTCAGCTATAGGAAAGGCCGAAGAGGAACTCCGCAAAGGTGACGAACTGTACTGCCTGGGGGACATTGTCCACAACGGAATGGAGTGCAACCGCCTGCAGGACCTGGGTCTTAAGACCATAGGTCATGACCAGTTTGACAACCTGCATGACGCAAGGGTCCTGCTCAGGGCTCACGGCGAGCCTCCATCGACCTATAAGACAGCGGAAGAAAATGGAATAACGCTCATTGACGCCACCTGTCCCGTCGTGCTCAAACTGCAGCAGCGCATTCACAGGCAGTATCAGGACATGGACCGCCTGACCCAGCAGATCATAATCTTCGGCCAGAAGGGACATGCCGAGGTTCTTGGCCTGGTAGGTCAGACCGACGGTCATGCGCTGGTCATTGAATCGGCCGATGAAATAGACCTCATTGACTTTTCAAAGGACATATTCCTTTATTCGCAAACCACGAAATCGGCCTCAAGCTACCAGCAGCTCATTGAAAAGATTGCCGCACGCGTCCCTGAAGGCCGGACCTTCATTCACAACAACACCGTATGCGGACAGGTGTCACACAGGCGTGAACACATCAGTGACTTTGCCAGCCGGCATGACGTCATTCTGTTCGTTTCCGGACGGAAGAGCTCCAACGGCAAAGTTCTGTTCAGCGAATGTCAGAAAGTCAACGAACGTTCATTCCTGATTGAAGGAAAGGAAGATATAGACTACAGCATATTCAGAAATTCAGATTCTGTAGGCATCTGCGGTGCCACATCGACCCCGAAATGGCTCATGGAGGAATGCCGCGATTCAATTATTGAACATTTCAAATAACCAGATAACCAACTAAAGCTTATGAGTCTCAAGTACAAAGAAATTGGAAAGACAGGAATGAAGGTCTCAAATCTGGCCTTCGGTGCATCGTCTCTTGGCGGTGTATTTCATGAAATCAATGAAAAGCAGGCCATCCAGGCTGTATTCACAGCCATTGAAGGCGGCATCAACTTCATTGACGTATCGCCCTATTACGGTCACTACAAGGCCGAAACGGTGCTGGGCAAGGCTCTCAAGGACATACCCCGGGACAAATACTATCTGTCCACCAAGGTTGGCCGTTACGGAAAGGATGGAGTCAACACCTGGGATTACAGTGCAAAACGCGCAACGGAAAGCGTCTATGAGAGTATGGAACGCCTGAACATAGACCACATAGACCTTATCAATGTACATGACATAGAGTTCCAGGCCGCACTTCCGGGCGGACTGCAGAAAGTCGTTGACGAGACGCTTCCCGCACTGGTGGAACTGCGTGAGAAAGGCGTGGTGAGCCATGTGGGAATAACTGACCTGCAGCTTGAAAACCTGAAATGGGTGGTTGACCATGCACCTGCCGGTACAGTGGAGAGCATACTGAATTTCTGCCATTTCTGCCTGAATGACGAAAAGCTGAACGACTATCTGGGCTACTTCGAACAGAAAGGCATAGGAGTGATAAACGCCTCACCGCTAGCCATGGGCCTGCTTTCAGAACGCGGCGTGCCTGACTGGCATCCGGCTCCCAAACCGCTGGTTGAAGCCTGCGCAAAGGCAGCACAGCACTGCAAGGCCAAAGGCACGTCAATTGAAAAGCTTGCCGTACAGTATTCTGTCAGTAACCCGCGCATTGCCGCCACCCTGTTTTCAAGCGCCAACCCCGCCAACGTACAGAAGAACATTGAAGTGGCACAGCAGCCGCTTGACTGGGACCTTGTATTTGAAGTTCAGGAAATCATTGGTGACCAGAAACGCGTAAGCTGGTGCAACTCATGAAGATAATCGACGCCCATTCACACCTGTGGCTGCGTCAGGACACCGTGGTGAACGGCATGCCCATACGCACGCTGGAGAACGGCCGTTCGCTGTTCATGGGTGAAATCCGGCAGATGTTGCCCCCGTTCATCATTGACGGCCGCAACACCGCCGAGATTTTCCTGTCCAACATGGAGTACGCCCAGGTGACAGCAGCAGTAGTGGTGCAGGAATTCATTGACGGAATCCAGAACGCTTATCTGTCCGATGTGCAGAAACGTTTCCCGGACCGCTTCATGGTATGCGGCATGTGCGAATACCGCCAGCCCGGATATCTGGAGCAGGCCCGGCAGCTTATCGGACAGGGGTTCAGAGCCCTGGCCATTCCCGGCCACCGTCTCCAGACACCGCAGGGACGCGTACTGCTGACCTGTCCTGAAATGATGTCCATGTTCAAGCTGATGGAACAGAATGGCACCATACTGTCCATAACCCTTGAAGACGGCACAGTCCAGATTCCTGAAATGGAAGAGGTCATACAGGAATGTCCTGACCTTAAGATTGCAGTCGGCCATTTCGGAATGGTCACCGTCCCCGGCTGGCAGGAGCAGATTAAACTGGCCCGCCACAAAAACGTCATGATTGAATCAGGTGGCATAACATGGCTCTTCAACAGCGAATTCTACCCGTTCAAGGGTGCGGTGAAAGCCATCAGGGAGGCATCGGACCTGGTCGGAATGGACAAGCTCATGTGGGGATCGGACTACCCGCGCACCATCACGGCCATAACCTACCGCATGTCATACGACTTCATCATCAAGTCCGATGAACTGACGCTGCAGGAGAAGGAGCAGTTCCTTGGCCTGAACGCCGCCCATTTCTACGGAATAGAAACCGATTTAGACTTACCTTACATTAAAAACATGTCAGAATGAACAAGAAATCAAGCAGGACCGTCATTGCTCTTGTGATGGTCATATCACTCTTCTTCCTTTGGGCAATAAGCAACAACCTGCTGTCATCGGTTGTGAAGAAAATGATGACACTTTTCGACATTGACCAGGCAAAGGCCGAATTTGTCGAGACATCGTACTGGTTCGCATACTTCCTGTTCCCAATACCCATTGCCATGTTCATGAAGCGTTACAGCTACAAGGCAGGCATAGTGCTGGGACTCATCATTGCAGCCGCAGGCGGACTGCTGTTCCTGCCTGTCACCAGGGTGAACAGTTTCCCGCTGTACCTGTGCGCGTTCTTCATTGTGGCCATAGGCATGTGTTTCCTTGAAACCGCCGCCAACCCATACGTCACGGAGCTGGGTGACCCCGCCACCGCACCGCGCCGCCTCAATCTGGCACAGGCGTTCAACGGACTTGGCGCATTCATTGCCGCCATGTTCCTGAGCAAGCTGCTGCTGGTTGATTCCGAAAACGCCGCCCCGGCAGCTGAAATCCACACCTTCCGCATGACATACGCCATTTTCGCAGCCGTCCTGCTGGTCATTGCCGTGGTGTTCATATTCACAAAACTGCCCAGAATCCAGGCCGAAGATGAAGACTCCAGTGCCACAAAGCTCATGTCATTCAGCGTACTGAAGCGCCGTCACCTGCGTAACGGCGTCATTGCACAGTTCTTCTACAACGGCGGCCAGACCGCAGTCAACAGCCTGTTCCTGGTCTACTGCATCAACTATGTCGGCATGGACAACTCACGCGCCACAACGCTGTTCGGACTTTACATGCTGTGTTTCCTCCTGGGCCGTTGGATTGGCACCACACTCATGGTAAAGTTCCGTCCGCAGGACCTGCTGGTGGTCTATGCCGTGGCAAACGTACTGCTCTGTCTTGTGGTCTGCCTTGCCGGCGGCATGGCTGCCGTCTATGCAATGATGGGCATATCGTTCTTCATGTCAATCATGTACCCCACCCAGTTCTCGCTTGCGCTTGTTGACCTTAAGGGCGAGACCAAGAGCGGATCGGCCTTCCTTGTAATGGCCATAGTGGGCAATTCCATACTGCCGCTGCTTACAGCATACGTCCAGAAATCACTCTCCAACCCCGGCATTTCATACCTGATTCCCATGATCTGCTTTGCAGTCTGCGCCTGGTACGGCTGGAAGGGACATAAAGTCATTGACTAAACCTTATTATATATATGAGACTTGTTAGAATTCCAAAGCTGGAAACCATAACTGTAGAAGAAGCCCCCAAACCGCAGGCCGGTCAGGGACAGGTGCTGTTGAAAATAGGATACGTGGGCTTTTGCGGTTCGGACCTGAACACATTTCTGGGCCGCAACCTCATGGCCAAGGACGCCGTCATTCCCGGACACGAGATTGGTGCCACTATTGAAAGCGTGGGGGCCGATGTGCCCGCACACCTGAAACCCGGCATGACAGTCACCGTCAACCCGTACACCAGCTGCGGGCACTGCGCTGCCTGCCGTTCCGGACACAGCAACGCATGTGAATTCAACGAAACACTGGGAGTTCAACGTGACGGTGCCATGCGTGACTACATGGTTCTTCCATGGGAAAAAATCATACCCGCCCCCGGCATTTCCCCACGCGACTGTGCCTTGATTGAGCCAATGAGCGTAGGCTTCCACGCCGTTTCCCGGGCCCAGGTCACTGACTCCGATACAGTTCTGGTGTTCGGTTGCGGCATGATTGGTGTAGGTGCCATTGTGCGCGCATCCCTGCGCGGCGCCACCGTGATTGCCGTTGACCTTGATGATGAAAAGCTGGCTCTGGCCCGCCGTCTGGGTGCCGCCCACACCGTCAACTCAAAGACCCAGGACCTGCACACCACCCTTATGGAACTGACCGGCGGCATGGGTCCCACCGTCGTTGTCGAGGCCGTAGGCAGCATACCCACCTATCAGGCCGCAATCAGTGAAGTTGCATTCTCCGGCCGCGTGGTCTGCATCGGATATTCAAAGTCCGATGTCACACTGCCCACATCACTGTTCGTAAAGAAGGAACTCAACATACACGGTTCACGCAATGCCACGCCCATGGATTTCGAGGCCGTGATACGTTACCTGCAGAAAGGGACCTGCCCCAAGGACGAACTCATTTCGGCCTGCGTCAGACCTGATCAGGCCCTGTCCGCCATGCAGCATTGGGTCAGCGCTCCAGGAAAGATATTCCGCATTCTTGTAGATTTCAATTGAATTATATACTTTTGCGCCCAATTTATTATCAACCTTAAATTAATAGAATTGAAAATGAAGAAAATCGCACTTCTTGTTGCAGCAATGGCAGTCTCAAGTCTGGCCAGCGCACAGTTTTGCATCTCCGGTAAATTCGGAATCATCAATGATTCACAGAACACACGCCTTTTGAACGGTGACAAGTTCGACGGCAATTATCAGGACCGCAACGACTTTGAATGGGCATTTGCTCCATGTATAGGATATTTGTTTGAAGATTATGAAGTTGGCGTAAGCCTGAGCCTTGGCAGTTATACTGCAACAAGACGTCACATCCTGTCTGACAATCTATATGACCAGACCACAGCATCTTGGGGTCTTGGAGCATACGGCCGCCATTACTTCGGACTTACCGACAGACTGTCATTCTTTTCAGAAGTTGACATTTATTTCTCATCGGACAAATACACAGTTGAAGGTGAAGACGATTACTCCAAATCAAAATTCCTTACCGCTTATCTGGTTCCCGGACTTAGTTTTGACATCAACGAACACTGGTCAGTCGAATCATATTTCTCTTTCCTGAACCTGAGTTGGAACAACGAATGGGAAAACTCTTATGACGAAGACGGAAAGCTCAACAGCGACGGCACATACGGATCAGAATTCAACTTTGCCATCACATCTGGTCTGGATTCAGTCATGGACCTGCTTAACCAAATTTCAATTGGTGTATGCTACACATTCTGATTGACGCAAGACAATAAAAATAAGGTGACCGGACATTTGGTCACCTTATTTTTTTATTGTCCGCAATCTTACTCTTCCGGAAGTTCGCGGATCTGTTTCATCAGGTCATCGGCCTCGGCCTTGAGCTGTTCTATTGTGGCATTGATTGCATCGACAAAGCTGTTGCCGGACTTGCTGGAAATCATGGCCACGTTGTTCTCATAGGTCTGGATTTCGGCCTTCTTGGCCTCATACTGACGCATAAGTTTTTCACGCGGAGTGCCGGCCTGCTCACGTGCAGGTGCTCCGCCACGACGCTGACGCTGCGGACGTACGGACAGGGATTCCGTGACGGCCTTGTATTCTGCGGCAATCCTGTCCTTCATCTTGAATGGGACAAAACCTATGCCGTTCCATTCTGACATCAACTGCTGAATGGCCTGAATATCATCTTCAGACAGGTTCTGGGCATCAAAAGCCTTGAGCTTGGCAAGGATTTCCTTCTTGGCGGCAAGATTGGCATTCTCCTCATGCTTCTTTGATGATGTGTTCTTGTCACGCTGCTCATAGAAATAGTCACATGCTCCAATGAAACGCTTCCAGATAGAATTGGTATATTTTTTCTGGACAGGTCCGATTTCACGCCACTCCTTCTGAAGCTGTGCAATCTTTTCCCCGGTCTCCTTCCAGTCAGTGCTGTCCTTCAAGGCTTCCGCCTGCTCACAGAGAGCGGTCTTTCTGACAAGGTTCTCACTCATGTCATTCTTTGCCTGCTTGAAGAATTCCCCCTTCTTTGAGAAGAATACGTCACAGGCTGCACGATAACGCTCAAATATCTTCTGATTGTGCTTTACCGGAGCAAAGCCTATGTCTTTCCATTTCTTCTGCAGCGCCAGGACCTCCTGCGTCTTGTCATTCCAGTTCTGGAAAGTGGTCAGAGATTCGTATTCAATGCCCTCAATGAGTTCACAGATGACAGTCTTCTGATCAAGATGCTCCTGCTCATTCTTCTTTATTTCCTCAAAATGCTGCTGGTGACGGCGGTTGATGACAGTCGATGCTGTCTTGAAACGGTTCCATATCTCTTCTCTTGATTCTTTCGATACTGGACCGGTCTCACGGAAATCCTGATGCAGTTTCTGAAGCTTGCGGAAAGCAGCAATCACATCGGGCTCATCGGCCAGTTTTTCAGCCTCCTCACAAAGAGCCAGCTTGGCTTCCATGTTCTTCTTGAAGTCATACTCGCGGAACTCATTGTTCAGTTTCTGTATGTCGTAGAACTGTTCGGTGTACTGCTGGAATGTCTTCCAAAGCTCATTTGCCTTGTCTGCCGGCACTTCCTTTATTTCCTTCCATTCCTGAAGAATTGCCTTGAAGTCATTGTACTGGGCGCCTTCCGTATTGGCCTTCTCAATCAGTGCCTTGAAACGCTCCAGAATATCATATTTCTTCTTGAGGTTCTCTTTCTGAATCACCTCCAGCGCTTCCTGTGCGGCAGCTTTCTTTTCCTTGATTATGTTCATGAGCTTGCGGAACTGATCTTCAAGCGGATCCGTTTCAGGTTTGAACTCTTCGGCCGTACCGCCGCCTGCAACGTATGCTGCAATCTGTTCTTCCAAAGCGGCTTTCTGCTGCTTGTAGAAAACCTGCTTGAGTGACTCCAGTTCCAGTCTCTTGGCCAAATTGATGTCGTTGACCATTTCCTGAAGACGTGCAATGACCTCTTCACGGGTAGTGACAGCTACGACCTGCTCTTCAGGCTGCTGTAAATTCTCTGTGTTCAATTCCTCAGTCATAAGTGGGGACTTTATCTGTTAATGCTTGGCAAAACATGCAAATAAAAACAAATAAAGTCAAAAACGCAACAGTTAGAGGATAATTGTAATCACAGCCATGTAGATTCCCATTCCAAGCAGGTCATTCGTAATCTGGACAAAGGGGCCTGTGGCAATGGCCGGGTCAATATTGATCTTTTCAAAAAGCAACGGCAGCAGGGTACCCCAAAGCGTTCCGATAAGAACCAGGCCGAACATGCTGAGCGGAACCGCATAGGTGACAGGATCAGTGAATCCGAATGCAAATATATTGTAGCCCAGCACCAGCAGAGATAGTACAACGGCATTTATCAGTGCTACGGCTGACTCCTTGAATACCTGTCTCCAGATGTTCGATGTGTTCAGCGAACCGTTGGCCAGTCCCTGTACCACAAGGGCTGATGACTGCGTTCCAACATTGCCGCCGGTACCGCCAATCAGAGGGATGAAGAACAGCAGTGATGTGGCTGCAGCAAAGGCAGTCTCAAAATGCTCCAGGAGCTTTGAATTCAGTATGCCGCCCAGAATGCCTATCAGCAGCCAGGGAATGCGTGACCACATCTGACGGAACACGTTGTCATCGGCCTCCACGTCACCGGTAAGACCGGCAGCCTGCTGGTAGTCATGTTCCTGCTGTTCACGCAGCTCATCAATGACGTCATCGACTGTAATCTGCCCCTGCAGCCGTCCAATAGTATCAATGACCGGAACTGACACCAGATTGTACTTTTCAATCATCTGCACCACATCATCAATAGGCGTATCTACCCTGGTGCTGATCAGATCCTCGTCCATGACGTACTTCACTTTTGAGACCGACGGGTTCGTGATCATTTTCTTGAGTGGGAACACGCCTTTCAGACGGCCGTCATCATCGACCACATAGACATTGTATATCTCATCAAGGTCCTCGGCCTGCTTGCGCATTTCCTGAAGACACTCGGGCATACTCATGTTCTCATTCACGACAACCATTTCAGTGCCCATCAGACCGCCTGCGGTATTCTCATCGTACTGAAGCAGATCTACAATGTCACTGGCCTGTTCAATGTCACCAATGTGGGCAAGGACCTCCTCCTGCTTGTCCTCATCCATTTCCTGGATAATGTCCACCGCATCATCGGTATCCATGTTGTCAATGAACTTGGTGGCAATGATTTCTGACGGCAGTTCGTCAAGCAGGCGCTTGCGGCTGTCCTCATCCATTTCGACAAGCACATCGGCCGCAGTCTCATTGTCCAGCTGGCGGTAAACCAGACGGGCTTCATCAACGTCAAGGGTGTCACACAGTTCGGCAATGTCGGCCGGATGCATGTCATTCAGGATTGCCTTAAGCTGTACGGCATCCTGGTTTTCTATCACTTCAAGAATGTTATCCAGAAAATCCTTCTCCATAGTTCTGAATATTGCGGCCCTGAAGCGGGGCCAGATGGTATTATCAGGTTCACTAACTCAGAAATCCTGCTACAGTGTGGATTCTATCAGTTTTGTCAGTCCGATGAAATCCTCAACTGAAAGCTGCTCGGGACGTCTGTCCAGATACGGGCAGTCCGCCGGTAGAGGGACATCCTTCTCATATACCTGACGCAGTGAATTTCTAAGCATCTTGCGCCGCATTCCGAATGTGGATTTCACCACCTTCTTGAACAGGACCTCATTGCAGCCCAGTGATGTGCGGCTGTTGCGCGTCAGACGGATTACTGCGCTCTTGACCTTTGGAGGCGGGTCAAAGACGTTTTCGTGAACTGTAAAAAGATATTCGGCATCATACCAGGCCTGAAGCAGCACGCTCAGTATTCCATAGTCCTTGTTCCCCGGTCCGGAGCAGATACGCTGCGCCACCTCACGCTGGAGCATTCCTGTGCAGCACGGTATCAGTTCCATGTTGTCCAGCATCTTGAAGAATATCTGGCTGGATATGTTGTAGGGATAGTTGCCGGTCAGCACAAACTGGCCGCCGTCAAACAGGGATTTCAGGTCAAGTTTCAGGAAATCGCCCTCAATGACATTGACACAAGGCATGTTCTCATGCAGGTAGAGAACTGATTCGTTGTCTATTTCAATGACTTTGAGCTCCCGGTCGCGCTCTTTCAGGAATTGGGTAAGAACCCCTGTTCCGGGTCCTATTTCAAGGATTGGAAGGTCGGCACGGACATCAACTGTGCCGGCTATTGCCCGAGCAATATCCATATCTCTCAGGAAATGTTGGCCTAATGCCTTTTTCGGTCTTACTGTCCGCATCAACGTCGTCCATATGGATACATTTTGTTATCTTTGCGATTTGATTGCTGACCTCCCGCCCGCAACCGTGCGGCAAAGGTAAGCAAACCCGTTCAAAAAATGAACAAGACACAATGAAAAAGAATGTTTCAACGACGCTTAAAATTGTCATTCCGCTGCTGATATCTGCTGTAGTGCTGTATTTCACATACCGTGACTACAATTTCACCGAATTCGGGAACGACATGCGCCGCATAAACTGGCTCTGGCTGGCAGCCGCACTCTGCTTCAGCGCTCTTGGTCCGCTGTTCCGCGGTCTGCGCTGGAACCTTCTGCTGGAACCCATAGGTTATGACGTGCCAAAGAAGGACACTGTGCTGACCGTCTTTACCGGATATGCCGCCAACATAATCATACCACGTGTGGGTGAGATATGCCGTTGCGGAATGCTTGAACAGAACGCCCGGGTACCCTTCAGCAAAGGTCTTGGAACTCTGGTTGCAGAACGTTGTGTCGATGCCCTGCTGCTGGGACTCATAGTTCTTGGCAGCATTCTCTCACAGCTTGGGCAGTTCAGACTGCTGCTTGCCCCCGACGGAACAGAAGCCGTCACAGAAAGCGTCCCCATGCTTCAGAATCCCGCATTCTGGTACTGGACCATCGGAATTGTCATATTCTGCCTGCTATGCTGGTGGCTCTGTGTCAGACTCCACCTTTGGGACAAGGTCAAAGGCTTCATTTCAGGTTTCTGGGAAGGTTTCCTTTCACTCAAGCAGATCAGACGCCTCCCCCTGTTCCTTATTTATTCCATAGGAATCTGGATTTGCTATTACTTTGAACTTTACCTGGCATTCTACTGTCTGCCCACCACCGCAGCAGTCGGCCCTGTAGCCGGTCTTGCATGCTTTGCAGCCAGCAGCATTGCCGTCCTGGTGCCCACCCCCAACGGTGCAGGCCCATGGAACCTTGCCATAGTGAAAATGCTTGGAATATACGGTGTCCCCCAGTCCGATGCCCAGCCAATGTCATTCGTCCTGCATTTCTGCCAGACCATGATATACCTGCTGTGCGGTTTCATAGCCTGGGTGGCACTCAAAATAATACACCGAAATGGAACATCCCGAGAACAGTGAAGAATATAAGGGACTGACTGTCAACAGCGGCGTAGTCCATCCCGACAGCGTCAACCCGTACTTCAAGAAGCGCCCCATAAGACGCCCGCAACTGTCTGTATCGGACTACGTTGACGGAATTGTCAAAGGCAATGTGACCATACTCAGCCAGGCCGTGACACTTGTGGAGAGCTTGAGACCGGAACATCAGGCCATTGCCCAGGAGGTCATCGAAAAGTGCCTGCCGTACTGCGGAAATTCAGTCCGCATAGGCATAAGCGGTGTTCCCGGAGCAGGCAAGAGCACGTCAATAGACGAATTCGGCCTGCATGTGCTCAAGGACGGCGGCAAGCTGGCCGTTCTTGCAATCGACCCCAGTTCGGAAAAGACAAAAGGCAGCATACTTGGCGACAAGACCCGCATGGAAAAGTTGTCAGTCCACCCCAACGCATTCATACGCCCCAGCCCGTCAGCCGGCAGTCTGGGCGGCGTTGCCCGCAAGACCCGTGAGACCATTGTGCTGTGTGAGGCCGCCGGCTTTGACAAGATATTTGTCGAGACCGTAGGCGTGGGCCAGAGTGAGACCGCCGTACATTCCATGGTCGATTTCTTCCTGCTCATACAGCTTGCCGGTACCGGTGACGAACTGCAGGGCATAAAGCGCGGAATAATGGAGATGGCAGACGGAATTGCCATAAACAAGGCCGATGGAGACAACATCCCCAAGGCAGAAATGGCAGCACAGAGTTTCCGCAACGCGCTGCACCTGTTCCCCGCCCCTGAAAGCGGCTGGACGCCCAAGGTCGTGACCTATTCCGGCTTCTATGGACTCAAGATCAAGGATGTCTGGGACATGGTCTGGGAATACGTTGACTTTGTAAAGAAAAACGGATATTTCCAGTACCGCCGCAACGAACAGGCCAAATACTGGATGTACGAATCCATAAACGAATCACTCAAGAACAGCTTCTATCAGGATCCTGTCATTGCAGCCGGTCTTGAGGAGGCCGAAAAAATGGTGCTGGGCGGTCAGCAGACATCATTTGTGGCAGCCCACCGCCTCCTTGACATGTATTTCAACAGGAAATGAATTCAATTTGGATTGTGCTGCCCGTGCTCACACTTCTCATGTTCGAGCTCGGACTTAATTTGAAATGGAGTGACTTCAGACTATTCAAGACCCGTCCCCGTCCGGTAATAGCCGGACTGATCGGACAGCTTGTCCTGCTGCCCCTTGTGGCATGGCTGCTTGCCCGTTTCATGAATCTTCCAGAGGCGCTGCTGCTTGGTTTCATACTTATTGGCTGCTGCCCCGGCGGCAGTTCATCGAACGTCTTTTCCATGCTTGCCAAGGGCGATGTGGCCCTTTCCGTATCACTGACAGCCTGCAGCAGCATAATCACGCTGCTGACCATACCTCTCATAATGGGACTGGCATGCGCCGAAGTCACTGTCCACCTTCCGGTCATGCGCCTGTTCATGCAGAACATCGTCCTCATGTTCGTGCCCATAATAATAGGTATGGCCGTACAGAAGCGCTGGCCGGATGCAGCAGCCGCCATTCACAAGGTCCTTTCCAAGCTGGCCTTTCCGCTCATCATCCTGCTTGCCACCGTATTCTTCATCCAGAACCGCCAGGCCATATCAGACAATTTTGCCAGACTGGGCATTGCCGCATCGGCCCTTATCATAATCAACATGGGACTTGGTGCCGGCATGTCAGCAGCCCTGAAGCTGACCGGGTCTGAACGCCGCACCATTGTCATAGAAATCGGCATGCAGAACGCTGCCCAGGCCATTGCCATAGCGTCCAGTCCGTTCATATTCAACAATTCCGAAATTGCCGTCCCCGCCATCATCTATGCCCTGATGATGAACGTCATCCTGATAATCTACGTGGCGCTGACAAAATTGCGCAAGTGACATTCCGGCGGTTTTGCAACGCTTCTGCAACGCCTTTCATGCCCTGCAGCGTGGAAAAGCCACATACCTTTGTGGCATGAAAAGAATCAGAACACTCATTTTTGCAGTTCTGTTCTGCTGCGGCGCGGCGGCTCAGACGCAGTTGCCGGAACGTGCTGTATATGAACAGTACTTTTCCTCGTTCGTTTTTTCTCCTGCTCAGGATTGGGAAACGGTCACCGTGGGTGACATGGAATACATGGTGTATGATAACGGCATGGTATTTGTAAAAGGATGCAGCCCGAAAGCGAGACCTAAGGACCTTGTCATTCCATCCGGCATAATCCATAACGGGAAACCGTACCAGGTGACGGCAATCGGAATGTGGGCATTCATTGACTGCAAAAGCCTGAAGACGGTTGTCATTTCCGATGGCATCAGACTTATCGGATACGGCGCCTTCAACGTCTGCACCAATCTTGAATCAGTGACAATCCCCAAGAGCGTGAAATATGTGGACTGCTCATTCATGAAATGCAAGAAGTGCACGGCAGTGAAGGACGGCATCACTTATCTTGGCGACATCCTGCTATCTGCCGACACCACACTGAGCCGGTGCGTCATTGAAGAAGGGACGCGGATCATTGCTGATGGCGCTTTCAGCCATTGCCGCAGCCTGACATCGGTCTGCATTCCGAAAAGTGTGAAGTCTATAGGCAGAGAAGCATTCAACGAATGCAGCAGGCTGGAGTCAGTGGAGATACCTGAGGGGGTAGAATACATTGAACACTTTACGTTCGGCAGTTGTACTGAGCTGAAATCTGTGGTACTGCCCGCCAGTCTGAAATACATTGCCGATTATGCTTTCATGGCGTGCAACAGTCTGGAAACGGTCAGTTTTCCTTCCAACGACATATGGATTGAGAAAGACGCTTTTGACAAGGGCATAATGCTGCCATCGGAAGACGGAATCAGATACGGCGGCACTATGCTGATTGAAGTGGTGGACAAGAACCGGACATCGTACACCATCAAAGAGGGTACAACACGGATTGGCCGTGACGCATTTGCAGACTGCAAGGCCATGACGTCGATTGTCATTCCCGAGAGCGTGACCGGAATAGAGGACTATGCGTTCCGCGAATGCACAGCACTGCAGTCAGTCATTATCCCCGAAGGCGTGACTGAAATCGGTTACGGGGCTTTCGCCGGCAACACCCGCATGAAAAGCGCCGTCATTGCGGACCGCCTGACCTGGGTGGGCGCAAAAGCGTTCGAAAACTGCAACATAGATACGGTCATTGACCATGTCAGGTACATTGGAAACATTGTTGTCGGGGTCGATGACAACAGCCTGAGCGAATACCATATCAAATCCGATGCGCGGATAATTGCCGGCGATGCGTTCCAATTCTGCGACAGGATGACTTCAATCACACTCCCTGACGGCATAGTCTCCATTGGCGATGGAGCATTCAGCGGGTGCAGCAGCCTGGAAACGATAAACATTCCCGAAGGCGTGACTGTTTTCGGTGAAATGGCATTCTCGAACTGCATATCCCTGAAGTCAATGGAACTCCCCGCCAGCCTGACCCAAATTGGAACCTGCTGTTTCCTGAACTGCAACAAGCTCAAGCACAGCCTCAGAGTTCCGGACACCATCACCGACATGGACCGCACGTACCTGTTCAAGCAGGGAAAGCATCATTGGAGACTCAGGAGGTTCCTTGCACGTTTTGGCTTTTGAGTACCGGCTCACGGCCCCAGCCGCACCAGACAAAAAAAAGAGAGACGCGACCACGTCTCTCTCTTTTGCGCTGGGCTACCCGGACTCGAACCAGGAAAGGCAGGACCAGAATCTGCAGTGTTACCATTACACCATAGCCCAATGCTCTTTCGAAAAGCGGTGCAAATATACGGCTTTTTTCTGGTTCGCAAACATTTTGGCACATTTTTTGCCAATAATATTTTTGTCCGCCCGTCATTTAAAAGGTGGAAAGTTTTGACTACTTTTGTAAATTCACATATCATATATGGCAAAGAAAAAAAGAGAAAGCATAATTTCAAGCATCATTGAGGGAATTCAGGACAGGAAAGGCGAATGCATAACCATAGCAGACCTGTCAGACATTGAAGACACTGTCTGCAAGTATTTCGTTATCTGTCAGGGAGGTACGCCCAACCAGACACTGGCCATTGAGGACTCGATCCGCGAAACCGTCCGCGTAAAGGAAGGCCGCAAGCCTGACTTTGTGGAAGGAACACATTACGCCCATTGGATAGCAATGGACTACGGTGATGTCATGGTACACATCTTCATCCCGGAACTGAGAAAATTCTATGACCTGGAACATCTCTGGGCCGATGCCGTGCTTGAAAATATTCCTGATTTAGACTGACACACCCGACATTATGGCAGAAAACAATGACAAAAAACCCAAGGGACTGAAAATCCAGACCTGGTTCTACATACTGCTTTTCATCGGATTCGGATACCTTCTCCTCAAGGATGACGGTTCTGATCTGACCGGCAAGGCCACGTACACGGAATTCAAGGAATACATGGACAAAGGCTACGTCAGCGATCTTGTAATCTATTCCAACATGAGTTCCATGGAGATGTACATCAAGCCCGATTCAGCCCGTTACGTGTTTGGTGACAGAGCGCTTGCCCAACCTATGGTCCGTCCGATGCTGACCGTAGGTGTCGGTTCTATGGACAACCTGCAGGAATACATTGACATGTCCGAAGCGCTGGGACGCTTTACCGGCAATGTGGAATACCGCAAGAAATCCCATACTGTCACGGACGTGATAATCAGCATATTCCCGTTTATTCTTCTGATAGTGCTATGGATTGTAATGTCCAGGCGCATGAACGGCGGCAATGCCGGTGGTGGCGGTGTCTTCAGTGTAGGCAAGTCAAAGGCCAGAGTATATGAGAAAGGTCAGGCTGACCGGGTGACATTCAAGGACGTGGCCGGAC
Source organism: Candidatus Colenecus caballi (assembly GCA_018065615.1). GTDB lineage: Bacteria > Bacteroidota > Bacteroidia > Bacteroidales > Bacteroidaceae > Colenecus > Colenecus caballi. Next base: position 23,953 of record JAGHSY010000115.1, read on the forward strand.
AGATTGAGGCCAAGACTGAAGTCCAGGAGATTGTAGAATTCCTCAAGAACCCCAAGAAGTACACTGACCTTGGCGGCAAAATCCCAAAGGGCGCCCTGCTGGTAGGCCCTCCGGGAACCGGTAAAACACTGCTGGCCAAGGCCGTAGCCGGTGAGGCCGATGTTCCTTTCTTCTCTCTGTCAGGATCGGACTTTGTAGAGATGTTTGTGGGTGTAGGCGCATCACGCGTACGTGATCTGTTCCGTCAGGCCAAGGAAAAGTCACCGTGCATAATCTTCATTGATGAAATCGATGCAGTGGGACGCGCCCGCGGCAAGAACCCGGCAATGGGCGGCAACGATGAAAGGGAGAACACGCTGAACCAGCTGCTGACTGAAATGGACGGTTTCGGCACCAACAGCGGCGTCATCATACTGGCCGCCACCAACCGCGTGGACATTCTGGACAAGGCCCTGCTGCGTGCAGGACGCTTTGACCGCCAGATACATCTTGACCTTCCTGACCTGAACGAAAGAAAGGAAGTGTTCGGCGTACACCTTAAAAACATCAAGCTCAGCAGGGATGTCGATGTCGATCTGCTGGCACGCCAGACGCCGGGCTTCTCAGGTGCCGATATTGCCAACGTGTGCAATGAGGCCGCGCTGATTGCCGCAAGGAACAACAAGAAATGCGTTGAGAAGGATGACTTCCTGGCAGCCGTTGACCGCATTGTAGGCGGACTGGAAAAGAAGACCAAGGTGCTGACAGCCGATGAAAAGAAGGCCATTGCCCTTCATGAAGCCGGCCACGCCACCCTGTCATGGTTCCTGGAATATGCCAACCCGCTCATCAAAGTCACCATCGTTCCGCGCGGACGCGCACTTGGTGCAGCATGGTATCTGCCGGAAGAGCGTCAGATAACCACGAAAGAACAGATGCTTGACGAAATGTGCGCCACACTTGGCGGCCGTGCCGCCGAAGAACTGTTCATCGGACACATTTCAACCGGAGCCATGAATGACCTGGAACGTGTCACCAAACAGGCCTACGGCATGATTGCCTACGCAGGCATGAGTGACAGGCTGCCCAACCTGTGCTACTACAGCAACACAGATGAGTATGCCTTCCAGAAGCCGTACAGCGACAAGACTGCCGAACTTATTGATGAAGAGGTCAAGAAAATGATAGCCCAGCAGTACGAACGCGGCAAGCAGCTGCTCAAGGAGCATGAGGAAGGTCATCACCGGCTGGCCCAGCTGCTCATTGACCGGGAAGTCATTTTTGCCGAAGATGTTGAAAAGATATTCGGCAAACGCCCATGGGCTTCCCGCAGCGAAGAGATTCTGGGCACGGCAGAACCGGCACATGCAGCAGAACCGCAAGTTGAACAAGACAAAGAAGAAACAAAGTGAATTTCCTTATCAGAACAATAACGGCAGCCGTTTACGCCTTCGTACTGCTTTTCTGCATGCAGAAGGGCGGCGCATGGTTCATCGGACTATTTGGCCTTTGCACCATTCTTGCCACTTTTGAATTCACAGGACTTGCCAATGCATACAAGAAGGCCGATGTCAGCCGCCTCTGTTCAACGGCACTGGCTACAGCAGCATACTTCTGGGTTGCTCTAATCCCGCTTCAAAAGGGGGTGACCGTTTCACAGACTCTGTTTCTGGCCTTTTTCCTGATTACTTTCATTTGCGAACTATACCTGCAGAAGGAAAGTCCCATCAGAACCATAGCCTTCACTCTGTTACCGGTAGTGTACATTGCACTTCCCTATTCTCTGCTGTCATCTGTTGCATACAGCAGCGGAACGTACCAGTGCGCAATTCCTGTAGCCATATTCATCATGCTGTGGTGCAATGACGCCGGAGCATACTGCACCGGATGCACCATTGGCAGACACAAGCTGTTTGAAAGGATTTCTCCCAAAAAGACATGGGAAGGCTCCATAGGCGGGGCTGTCCTGACAGTCATTGGAACGGTTGTCCTTACCAGATGCCTGCCTGACATTTATGGCTACCTGCCTCTGGGTATATGGATAGGAATGGCTCTTACAGTAGTAGTGTTCGGAACGTGGGGCGACCTGTTCGAATCAATGATGAAACGTGAAATGGGCATCAAGGATTCCGGTAAGATCCTGCCCGGTCATGGTGGCATGCTGGACCGCTTTGACAGCGCCCTGCTGGCAATCCCGGCCGTAGCGGTTTACCTGAATATTGTCTTATCTCTGTAAAAGTCCGATGATCTGCTGCGCGGCGCGCTCCGGTGCACCGGCAGGCCCAAGAATCTCCTTCATACGGGCGTAGCCTTCAAGCTGCGCCCTTCTTTGTGGCGTGTCGGACAGGAGCGGAATCAGCTGCCGGCGGATGTTCTCCACTGTCAGACCTGCGGCCAGGAGTTCCGGTACGACCTCGGTCCCGGACACCAGATTGACCAGTGAGACATAAGGTATTTTGAGCAGCAGCGGACGTATCATGGCAGTCAGCTTGGGAACAGGCATACGGTAGCAGACCACCTGAGGCACTTCAAAGACACCGGTCTCAAGCGTTGCCGTTCCCGATGTCACCAGCGCGGCATACGAACTCTCAAGCAGGCCGAAGGTGTTCCCGAAAACTTTCTCCACGCCTGACTGGCCAATCACGCTGTCATAGAACTCCGGTTCAATGCCGGGTGCGCAGGCAAGTATGGGACGTATGCCTTCAATGTCCTTTATGGCCTCAAGCATGGGCGGCAGGTTGCGCTCAATCTCATGGCGGCGGCTGCCGGCCAGAATGGCCACAATCTTACGTCCGTCGGTCTGTACGGGAGTCTGTCCGGATTTGCGGTAAGCACAGATCTCGTCAACTGTAGGATTACCCACATATCGGATTTCATACTTGTGTTTCCTGAACCAGTCAACCTCAAACGGCAGTATTGAGAAAAGTTCGTTCACATCACGGCGGATATTGCAAATCCTCCATGTTTTCCAAGCCCATATTTTGGGAGATATGTAGTAATAGACCGGGATGCCCAGATTCTTGCGGACCTTCTTTGCCAGTGACAGGTTGAAGCCCGGATAATCCACCAGTATTACAGCATCGGGCTTCCAGCCGGCAAGGTCACTGAAACATTGTCTGGCGCCGTTCAGTATAGTCCCCAAATGTGAAATCACGGGCCACAGACCCATGTAGGCCAAGTCACGGTAATGCCTTACGACAACAGCACCGGCCGCCGACATCATGTCACCGCCAAAACACCGGAACTGCGCGCTGGAATCCCTTGCGGCTATTGACCGGATAAGATTCGAAGCATGAAGGTCACCCGATGCCTCTCCCGCTACCAGATAGTATTTCATAAGCGTTGTCAAAAATAGTATAAAATTCCCGTATCCCGATTTTTTGCACTATCTTTACAAACTAAATGTTATCACTATGGGAAAGATTATTGCTCTGGCCAACCAGAAGGGAGGTGTAGGAAAAACAACCACCACTATCAACCTTGCCGCTTCATTGGCAACGCTTGAAAAAAAGGTGCTGGTCGTTGACGCTGACCCTCAGGCAAATGCATCATCGGGACTTGGCATTGACATAAAATCACTGGAGTGCACCGTTTACGAATGTCTGGTTAACGGCAACAACCCGCATGACGCCATTCTCAAGGCCTGCATTGACGGCCTTTACGTAATGCCTTCACACATTGACCTTGTCGGTGCCGAGCTTGAACTCATGAACATGGAAAGCCGCGAGACTGTCATGAAGAAGATGCTGTCAAAAGTCAAAGACGAATTTGACTACATTCTGATTGACTGCTCACCGTCGCTTGGACTCATCACGGTGAACTCACTCACTGCAGCTGACTCAATCATCATTCCCGTACAGTGCGAATACTTTGCACTTGAAGGCATAAGCAAACTGCTCAACACAATCAGAATCATCAAGACCAAGCTGAATCCGTCACTTGACATTGAAGGATTCCTGCTGACCATGTATGATTCCAGACTCAGGCTGAGCAACCAGATCTATGAGGAAATCAAGAAGCACTTCCAGGAACTGGTGTTTGAAACAATCATCACCCGCAACGTGAAACTGAGTGAAGCTCCCAGCTACGGTCTGCCTGCCATACTGTACGATGCAGATTCACGCGGAGCCAAAAATTACCTGTCCCTTGCACAGGAAATCCTGAAAAAGAACGAAAAGAAATGACACCTCCAAAGAAATCGGCATTGGGCCGCGGCCTTGACGCACTCATATCTACAGAACTTGTACAGACACAGGGATCTTCATCAATCAGTGAAGTGCCCATGTCACAGATTCATGCCAACCCTGACCAGCCACGAAGGGACTTTGACCCCGAAAGACTGCAGGAACTGTCCGAATCCATTCATGAAATCGGCATTATCCAGCCAATCACGCTGCGCAAGATAAGTGAAGGTAACTACCAGATCATTGCCGGCGAACGCCGTTTCCGCGCCGCCTCAATGGCCGGGCTGGAGTCCATACCCGCATACGTACGTACAGCCGATGACGAAAACGTAATGGAAATGGCTCTGATTGAGAACATCCAGCGTGAAGACCTGAACTCGATGGAAGTCGCACTTGCCTGCCAGAACCTGCTGGAGGTATATAGCATGACACAGGACCAGCTAAGCGCCCGCATAGGCAAGAACCGTGCGACCATAGCCAACTACATACGTCTGCTCAAGCTGCCGGCAGAAATTCAGGTGGCACTGAAGAACAAGCAGATTGACATGGGGCACGCCCGGGCCCTTCTGGCCATTGACGACCCGGTCAGACAGCTTCAGCTTTTCCATGAACTGACAGCAAAAGGCTATTCGGTCCGTATGGTTGAAGAAAAGGCACGTCAGATGAATGAAGGAAAGCCTTCAGGAAAGGATTCCGGCGCACAGAATGATCTGGCGCCACTTGGCAGACAGCTTTCAAAGTTCCTTGGCGCACCGGTAAAACTAAAATGTTCAGCAAGCGGGAAAGGCAGCATCAGCATATCATTCAAAAATGAAGATGACCTTGCCAGAATAATGCAACTGTTCGACAGACTCAAGTAATGACGTTTTCCGGAACAATCAAAAGGACATTTCTGCTGCTGATTGCGGTTGCCGGTGTTCTGCCTGCATTCTCACAGCGCGCCGACAGCATAAGGAGCGCACGGGTGGACAGCATCTACAATTCGCTGAACGACACTGCGACCTGGAGACAGGAACTGGATTTTGTAAACAGTCTGAACTGGACGGAAGCATCGGACTCAGACCTTGTCAGACCTCAGACCGCTGAAAAAAAGCGCAGCAGGATGACATGGAAGCAGAAGGAGGAACAGGCCTTGATGGAAATGAGATCCAAGGCCGATGCGTGGGAACCGGATCCCAGAAAAGCCGTCTGGATGTCACTTGTCTTTCCGGGCGGTGGCCAGATTTACAACCGCAAGTACTGGAAGCTGCCTGTGGTTTATGGAGGCTATGTGGGCTGTCTTTATGCCCTGACATGGAACCAGAACACTTATACGGAATACCGGAAAGCATACGTTGACATAATGGACAACGATCCGGAAACGAAGAGTTATGAGGATTTCCTGCCGCCTCATTATGAAATTGACACCAGCATGGAAGACTGGCTCAAGGATATTTTCAAACAGAGAAAAGACAAATACCGCCGTTACCGCGACCTGAGCATATTCGCTTTTGCAGGCATGTACGTCGTGTCAGCAATTGACGCATACGTCGATGCCGAACTTTCACATTTTGACATCTCACCGGACCTGTCCATGGACATTGAGCCTAATCTTATGTTTGACCGTCTTGGAACAGTGAACGCCGGCTTCTCACTAGCATTCCATTTCTGATGAACAGATTCTTCACAACAGCGCTGCTGACCGTATGCATGACCTTCCCGACCGGTGCCGTAGAAGTAAGTGATACTGTCTGCACGGACTCTCTCATGACCGTATTTCCTGAAAGCATGGAATATGACGTTGACAGCCTGTTGGGCGAATGGTTTGCAAAACGGTATCTTTCATATGATTCCGACTGCATTGACGGTTCCATCAACCCCAAATTTTCCGACACCGTTTACGCCCGGCGCCTGAGCAGCCTGCCAACCATAGTGGAAATGCCGTACAACTACGTTACCCGCAGTTCAATAGACGCATACACCGGCCGCAACCGCAAAGTCATATCATTTGCACTTGGCATGCTGCCCGTATATGAAGACATCTTTGTGGAGGCGCTCATGAAATACAACGTTCCTCTGGAACTGAAATACCTGCCCATTGTGGAATCGGCACTCAAGCCAAAAGCCTACTCGCGTGCAGGAGCAGCAGGAATGTGGCAGTTCATTTACAGCACCGGCCGCAAGTATGACCTCCAGGTCAACAGTCTGGTCGATGACCGCTATGACATAATCAAGGAGTCCGATGCCGCCGCACACCATCTGCGTGACCTCTATGACATGTTCGGTGACTGGTCGCTGGCCATATCGGCCTACAACTGCGGTCCCGGCAACATTACAAGAGCCATTACCCGTTCAGGCGGCAAACGTGACTTCTGGGACCTGTACCCTTATCTGCCCCATGAGACCCGCGGATACCTGCCGGCATTCATTGCTGTCAATTACGCAATGAACTTCTATAAGGAACACGGAATCTGTCCGATGAAGTCTGCCCGTCCTGACCAGACAGACACGCTGCACATTAACAGGAATCTTCACATAAACCAGATTCTGCACTACTGCGACATGAGTCAGGAGGAATTCAAGGCACTAAACCCGCAGTATCTGACTGAAGTCATTCCGGGAGCATACCGCACCTGCATTCTCACTGTACCGTACCAGTACGTGCGCCCTCTGATTGAAGCCGGCGACTCCCTGTATGAATATGACAAGGAAAAGCTGTTCCCCAAGGCCAAGCTTGCGTATATCGATGATGACATGAAGAACCGCATCACCTACGTGACGCACAAGATACAATCGGGCGAGACACTGGGTTCCATTGCCATCAAGTACCACACTTCTGTCAGGAACATCAAGAACTGGAACAACTTGAAGAGTGACAACATCAGAGCCGGAAAGACCCTGAGAATATACAACCGGTAATTATAAAATGACTGCAAGGATGAGTGAAGAAAATCTTTTTTCCCCGGACGAAGAGAGACTCATAGATGAGGCCTTCCAACATCTTATTGACTGTTATCTCCAGACCAAGCACCGCAAGAAGGTCGATATAATAACCAAGGCATTCCAGTTTGCCAGGAAGGCCCACAACGGCGTACGCCGCCATTCGGGCGAGCCATACATTATGCACCCGCTTGCAGTCGCGCAGATTGTATGTTCAGAAATCGGTCTGGGTTCTACATCCATCTGCTCTGCACTGCTTCATGACGTCGTTGAAGACACTGACTATACGACCGATGACATAAAGAACGTGTTCGGTCCCAAGATTGCACAGATTGTTGACGGTCTGACAAAGATTGCCGGCGGCATATTCGGCGAGAAGGCATCGGCCCAGGCCGAGAACTTCAAGAAACTGCTGCTGACCATGAATGATGACATACGCGTCATACTGATCAAGATTGCTGACCGTCTGCACAACATGCGTACGCTGGACAGCATGCTGCCGCGCAAGCAGTACAAGATTGCCGGTGAGACACTTTACCTGTACGCCCCCCTTGCCTACCGCCTTGGACTGAACAAGATTAAGAGTGAACTTGAAGACCTGAGTTTCCAGTACGAACATCCGGTGGAATTCAAGGAAATTCAGGAAAAACTGTCATTCTCACGTGAAGAACTTAACAACATATACCAGAATTTCACTGCTCCCATTCTGGAAAGCCTTGACCGGCTTGGTCTGAACTACAACATGAACGGCCGCATAAAGTCACCCTATTCCATCTGGAAGAAGATGAACAAGAACGGTCTGACCTTTGAAGAAGTCTATGACATTTTGGCCGTAAGGATAGTGTTCGAGCCATCAGCACCTGAAAAGGAACTGAGCGAATGCTTTGACATATACCTTGCCCTGACGCAGATCTACAAATCGCACCCGGACCGTCTGCGCGACTGGGTGACGCACCCCAAAGCCAACGGATACCAGGCTCTGCACGTCACGCTTATGAGCAACACAGGCCAGTGGGTCGAAGTCCAGATCCGAAGCACGCGCATGGATGACATAGCCGAACAGGGCATTGCCGCGCACTGGAAATACAAGAACGCCATAAGTTATGAGGAAGACGAATCGGAACTGGGCCGATGGCTTGAGACCATCAAGGAGATTCTTGAAGACCCGCAGCCCGACTCCATGGACTTTCTTGATACCATCAAGCTGAATCTGTATTCATCGGAAATATTCATATTCACCCCAAAAGGTGAACTGCGCACCATGCCGCAGGGCAGCACGGTCCTTGACTTTGCCTTCACCATACACACATATCTGGGCACCAACTGCATTGGGGCCAAGGTCAACCATAAGCTTGAAGCCATAAACTATGAGCTCAAGAGTGGAGACCAGGTTGAAGTGCTGACATCAAAGAATCAGAAAATCAGTCCCGAATGGTTGGACTTTGCCACTACTGCCAAGGCACGCGGGCGCATCAAGCAGCTGCTCCGGAAGGAGGAACGCTCAAATCAGAAATTCGGTGAGGCCATATTCCACGAATGGCTGGAAAAGGAGGAACTTGAAACCGATTCGGACAAGATGGAACGTATATGCGCCCTGCACGGTTTCCAGAAACGGGAGGAGCTCATGATAGCTTTAGGCCAGAAGAAGATCATTCTGGGTGACGCAGAACGCAATATAATAAAAGGTGAAAACAGCAGCTGGTACAAGCGTTTCTGGTCATCGTTCTCTTCATCATCAAAGGACAAGCAGGACAAGAAGGCCGACCAGACTGGTGCGACGGCAAGTGTCGATGTCAAGAAGACGCTGATAATAAATGACGTTGACATGCACAAATACACTTTTGCTGACTGCTGCAATCCTGTGCCCGGTGATCCCGTGCTGGGTTTTGCCGATGAAGAGGGACATATCACCATTCACAAGCGCAAATGTGAAGTTGCCAACAGGATGAAAGCCAGCAAAGGCAACCGCATACTCACTGTAGAATGGCAGATTGAGAACAGCCTGTTCCCTGTAACCATATACATCAAAGGTCTTGACAGCATAGGCACTTTGGGAAAGGTGACGGAAGTCATTTCCCAGAAGATGAACGTCAACATGAACAAGCTGGTTATCGAATCGAAGGAAGGACTGTTTGAAGGCACAATCAGCATCATGGTCCACAGCCTCAGTGACGTGGAGACCATTCAGAAGGGACTGAAGAAAATACCCAACATTACAACGGTTGTCCGCAAGGAGGAGTAGCATCAAGCTCCTGGCAGATGGCAAGGAGTTCGGCCTTTACAGCCTGCAGGCGTGACACAATGTCATGCGTGTCCTGGGTTGTCTGCGGATTTTCCTGCATGCGTGTCTTTGCGCCCTTAATGGTAAGTGACTTCTCCTTGACAAGATGATTCACCAGTTTTATCTGCTCAATGTCCGCTGCGGTGTACTGACGTATTCCCTTGGAATTCTTCTTTGGAGAAATCTCCTTGAATTCCTTCTCCCAGTAGCGCAATGTGCTGTCAGGAATGTCAAGCATTTCTGAGACCTCCTTAATGGAGTAGTATTTCTTCAGGTTCTTGTTCGGGTTTAGTGCCATATTGTCAATCGAATACTTTACCGTGGTTTTCTGCCAGACTTATCATTTCCTCATACTGCTGTGCGTTCAGGTCCATGAAGTAGTAGTTGACGGGGTTGACATCGGTCTTGCCTACAATGACTTCATAATGCAGATGCGGGCCGGTACTCTTTCCGGTTGAACCGACCAGTCCGATTTCCTCACCACGGACTACCTTCTGGCCCTGCTTGACTTCAATCTTACTCAGGTGGGCATAACGGGTCACATAACCGTAGCCGTGGTCAATTATGATAAAGTTGCCGTAGCCTGACTGCCACTTTGCATATGTCACGACACCGTTTCCGGTAGCATATACCGGGGTTCCGGTGTCACAGGCAAAGTCCATTCCGTGATGAAAACGGCGCACTCTGTATATAGGGTCCGAGCGCCAGCCGTAGCCCGATGCCGTCCGTTTCAGATCCTTGTTTGAAACCGGCTGGATGGCAGGTATGCAGGCCAGCTTGTTTTCCTGTTCACGTGACAGTTCCAGAACTTCATTGAAGGAACGGGTCTGCATGTACAGTTTCTTTTCCAGCATGTCAACTTTCTGTGAAGTGTTTACCACAAGTTCCGCATTGGTCATGTCCAGAAGTTCGGCATAACGGCTCGTGCCGTTGAAACCGGACTGGCGGGCCGATTCAGGAACAGGGTCAGCTTCAAGAAGTACACGGTACAGATTGTTGTCACGTTCCTCAATGTCATGCAGCACCAGCAGGGCGTCATCGACCTTACGGGAAAGGACACGGTACTGTGACTGCAGACGGCTGTTTTCAGTTACAAGGTCACCTACTTTAGGAGTGCTTACTGCGAACAGGTATATGATGAAGAAGACACCTCCAAGCAGTGCTGCAGAAAGCAGACGTATGAACCAGGCCTTGAGGCGCTGTCCGAAAGTGGGGAATACGCGGCGGTACACCCTTGCCTGCGGATCATACTGATAGTATACTTTCTTCATTATTAAAAAAGTGACAGCACGCAAAAGTAGTGAATTTGTAGTATCTTTGCAAGTCTGAAAAAGCAATTAGAACAAATTACATATATGATGACAGCAAAGGAAATACGCGAATCATACAAGCGTTTCTTTGAGAGCAAGGGACATCTCATTGTTCCGTCAGCTCCCATGGTAGTGAAGGATGACCCCACACTGATGTTCACCAATGCAGGCATGAACCAGTTCAAGGACATTATTCTGGGCAACCGTCCCGCAAAGAGCCGGCGCGTTGCAGACTCACAGAAGTGTCTGCGCGTCAGCGGCAAGCACAATGACCTTGAAGAGGTTGGTCATGACACATATCACCACACCATGTTCGAAATGCTGGGCAACTGGTCATTCGGCGACTACTTCAAGAAGGAAGCCATTGACTGGGCATGGGAATATCTGGTCGATGTGCTCAAGCTGAATCCGGAGAACCTGTACGCCACGGTTTTTGAAGGTTCGCCCGAAGAAGGCATAAACCGTGACGATGAAGCCGCATCATACTGGGAGAAACATCTTCCAAAAGACCATATCATCAACGGAAACAAGCATGACAATTTCTGGGAAATGGGAGACACCGGTCCCTGCGGACCCTGCTCGGAGATACATGTGGATTCCAGATCCGATGCTGAAAAGGCTGCCGTCCCCGGCCGTGACCTTGTCAACAAGGACCATCCGCAGGTAATTGAGATATGGAACCTTGTATTCATGCAGTACAACCGCAAGGCCGACCACAGCCTGGAACCTTTGCCCGCAAAGGTAATTGACACCGGCATGGGCTTTGAGCGTTTGGTACGCACCCTGCAGGGCAAGACATCGAACTATGACACAGACGTGTTCCAGCCTGTCATCAGCACCATCGGAACACTTACCGGAAAGCAGTACGGCAAGGATGAGCAGACAGACATTGCAATGCGTGTCGTGGCTGACCACATCCGTACCATTGCATTCTCAATCACAGACGGCCAGTTGCCTTCAAACGCCAAGGCCGGCTACGTGATACGCCGCATTCTGCGCCGCGCAGTCCGTTACGCATACACTTTCCTGGGCCAGAAGGAGGCCTTCCTTTACAAGCTGCTGCCCTGTCTGATTGACAACATGGGTGACGCCTATCCTGAACTCAGCGCCCAGAAGACCCTTATTGAGAAGGTCATCATTGAAGAAGAGGAATCATTCCTGCGCACCCTTGACACCGGCATAAAACTGCTGGACAAGGTCATGTCCGATGCAAAAGCCGCAAAGAGCACAGTGATAAGCGGAGTGAACGCCTTCACACTGTACGACACCTACGGATTCCCTCTTGACCTTACCGAACTGATTCTGCGTGAGAACGGCATGACCGTCAATCAGGACGAGTTCAATGCCGAAATGGCAAAGCAGAAGGCACGTGCACGTAACGCTGCCGCTGTCGAGAACGGTGACTGGGTTGTCCTTAAGGAAGGCGAGACCGAATTTGTAGGTTATGACTTCACTGAATACGAGACCTCCATTCTGCGCTACCGCGAAGTGAAGCAGAAGAACGGCACAACTTTCCAGATTGTCCTTGACAAGACCCCATTCTATGCAGAGATGGGCGGTCAGGTAGGTGATACCGGCGTGATTGTAAGTGAGTTCGAGACCGTAGAAATCATTGACACAAAGAAGGAGAACGGACTTCCAATTCACATTGTAAAGAAGATGCCAGAACATATTGACGCTCCCATGATGGCTTGCGTCGATGTGGAAAAGCGCCGCGCCTGTGAAGCCAACCACACCGCAACCCATCTGCTTGATGAAGCTCTGCGTGAAGTTCTTGGCACACATGTCGAGCAGAAGGGTTCACTTGTAACCCCCGAAAGCTTGCGCTTTGACTTCTCACACTTCCAGAAGGTTACAGATGAGGAGATGCGTCAGGTTGAGCGTCTTGTCAACGAAAAGATACGTCAGGACCTGCCGCTCATCGAACACCGCGACACTCCCATTGAAGAGGCAAAGAAGCTTGGTGCCATTGCACTTTTCGGTGAAAAGTACGGAGACAAGGTCCGCGTCGTTCAGTTCGGCCAGTCTATAGAATTCTGCGGCGGTGTACATGCCGCATCGACAGGCCGTATCGGAATGTTCAAGATTGTAAGTGAAAGTTCCATTGCCGCAGGTGTTCGCCGTATCGAGGCCATTACCGGTCAGGCTGTTGAAGATATGGTATGTTCTCTCCAGGATACGGTAAACGGTCTGAAGGCAATCATGCCGGGCGCATCACTCCAGGCATCGGTCCAGAAGGCACTTGACGAGAATGCTGCCCTCAAGAAGCAGCTTGACGAATTCCTGAAGGAAAAGGCCGGCCAGCTCAAGAACAGCCTGCTTGCACAGAAGAAGGAGATAAACGGCATTGGCGTAATAAGCACGGTCATGGAAGGTTCCGCAAACATGGTCCGCGACCTTGTATTCCAGTTGCGCGCTGAAATGGCTCAGAACCTGCTCGTAGTCATTGGCAGCCAGGACGGCGGCAAGCCTATGATTACCGTAAGCGTAAGTGAAGACCTGACAGCGAAATTCAATGCCGGACAGCTGGTACGTGAGGCCGCCAAGCTCATCCAGGGCGGTGGCGGAGGTCAGCCCCATTACGCAACCGCAGGCGGCAAGAACCCGGATGGTCTGGCTGCTGCGGTCGCATCAATCCTTGAAAAGATTAAGGCATAGGCAGCATGTCACGAAGGCTTGCCATTATACTTCTGGCCCTTACCCAGGTCTTCAGCCCGGGCTGGGGCCAGATGCGTTCCGGGCAGGACTTCAAAGGCGGCATACGTCCCACGACCGTACAGTTCGCGGTAAAGGACTCCGTCAGTCTCATGATGGACATCTATGAGCCGGAAAACGGGAAAGACGCCCCGACAGTAATCTTCATGTTCGGCGGCGGTTTCAAGGGAGGCCGCCGCAACGGGTTTGGAGAGACTGCATGGTGCAGCACGTTGTGCCGCAACGGAATACGTGCAGTCGCCATTGACTACCGCCTTGGACTCAAGGACATGCATGGGATTAACCTCAAGTCTGTCGGACTGCTTCACAACGCCATAACGATTGCAGTAGAAGACCTTTACAGTGCTACGGTATTCCTGATAGAGAACCGGGAATCCATGGGAATTGACACAAGCAGGCTGGTCATTGCCGGGTCCAGTGCCGGAGCGCTTTCAGTCCTGCAGGCTGAATATGAAATCTGCAACGGACATGACATTGCAGGGGTTCTTCCATCGGACTTCAACTACGCCGGAGTCATGTCCTTTTCCGGAGCGGTATTCACTAAAGACGGACGGCTCAGATACAGGGAGAAGGATCCCTGTCCGCACCTGATGCTGCACGGCACGGCAGACCACATTGTCCTGTACAAAGGCATAAAGGTATTCAGACAGAATTTCACCGGTACACACCGCATTGCCAAAGTGTTCAAGAAGAATGGCTATCCCTGCGTTATAATGCGTTTTGACGGCAACGGGCATGAAGTGGCCAGCGCATACAACACACTGTCCGATGAATGCATTGACTTTATAAGCAAATACGTCAACGGCAGTTCAAAGGCCCAGTCCGATGCCCTGATTTCCGACCCGGCTATCCGGCCGTCAGAATGGGGCCGCGGCAATTTCAGCAGACTCTACTGATCAAGCCCCTGTTCAGGCCAGTTCACCAGATACACCCGCTGCGTGGCACGGGTAAGCGCAGTGTACAGCCATCGGAAATAATCCTCGTCACGCATGTCGTCCGCTATGTATCCCTGGTCAATGAAAATGTTCATCCACTGGCCGCCCTGAGCCTTGTGGCAGGTCACAGCATAGGCGTACTTGACCTGAAGGGCATTGAAATGGGCGTTCTCACGAATCTTCTTCATACGTTCCTTCCTGTCGGGTTCATCCTGAAAGTCCAGCATTACTGACTGGAACAGACGGTCGCTCTCTTCCCGCGTCAGCGCCGGCGAATCATTGTGCAGGGTATCCAGAAGCAGAGTTACATCCATTTCCAGATCATCATAGTCAGGAAACGCAAGAACAGCATCTTCAAAATGGAATCCGTAAAGTTCGCGGTGCCGGCGGACGCGGCGGACCACGGCTATGTCACCGTTGGCAATGAATGACGGCAGTTTCTGATACGAATCAGTATCAACATCGACCGCAAGCCGTTCGGTCCAGTAATAGTTGTTCCTGACTATCATCAGGCAGTCGCCGCGGTTCAGTTCATCTTCACGGTCAAGGACCGTATTCCTTATACCATTATTATATATGCCCGCGCGCCTGTTGGAACGGCACAGTATCATGGTCTCGTCAATGCCGTCACGGCTGTAGCAGGTGCTTATGGTCTCAATAAGTTCATCGCCTGAAACACGTATCACGTCCTTGAAACCTTTAAGACGGAACTTGAAGCCCGATACCGTAAGCTCCTCAATATCATAAAGCGCATTGCGCAGACGGGTGGCATTATGAAGAATCCCCGACTCCTGCATCTGTCTCATGACCTCAGTCAGGCAGTACTCTGTCACATTGAGTCCGTAAGACTGCATGAAACGTGCTGACAGCCCGGGACTTTCCATCTCACCTACCGGCGGCAGCTGGGCCTGGTCACCCAGCATAAGCAGCCTGCAGTCCTTTCCGGAATACACGTAGCTGACCAGGTCATCAAGCAGACGGCCTGTCCCGAAAGTCGTGCCGGACAGCCCTTCATTCGATATCATTGACGCCTCATCGACAAGAAACAGGGTGTTCTCATGCATGTTACGGTCAAGTTGGAAGCATTCCGTGTCAAGAATTGATTTCTGACGGTATATTTTCTTATGTATTGTGCATGCAGGAAAGCCTGACAGGTTTGAGAACACCTTGGCAGCCCGGCCGGTAGGAGCCATGAGCACGACTCTCTTCCTGTTACGGCAACTGTACGGACCAGAGCACTGACCAGCGTTGTCTATCCTGTTCCGGCATAACCTTTCAGCAGGAACACCGGCTTCTCCCCGGAATCGCTGACAAAATTTGCCAGCAGATTTGCGGCGACCGACTGTGCGTGAGTGGGGTCAAAGGGAAAGTTTCTTACAATATCCTGGTATAAAGGGGCAATCATCAGAATTCAAAAGTGAA
>JAGHSY010000020.1 GCA_018065615.1 Candidatus Colenecus caballi
TTTCATTTTAAATATCTGTTGCTTTCAAACATGGTTGCCCAGTCTGAAACGCTTGCGTCAAATGTTATGCGTCCGGGCTCAAAAATCAGATTCAGGCCATAGCTGTATCCGCTCTTCAGACTTGCTCCGAATGCCTGGCTCAGTTCAAGGGAGTAAGCCGAACATTCCTTGCGTCCGTCACTGTAGTTATATGAGTAGTACAGTCTGACTTTCTTTGCATTCCTGATGTCCTGGGGTATTACAAGTGACTCAAGTATGTAAGTCTTTATGGTATCCACACTGGTATTTACAGCGCTGTAGAGTGTGATATCGGACTGTGTGCTGTCTGGCACCCATTCCGGTTCGTTGCCAATAGTATTGCTTTCATAAATCTGGCGGAAACTGCCTCCGCTGATAAAAGGACCAATTAAAAGACTGTCTATGACCAGGTCGAAGTTGTCATCCTTAAAGCCTTGGGTAAAGCGTACGCTTACATCGATCTTTGAAAGAATGTGCTGCATTGTGAAATCGACCGGTGTCAGTATTCCGCCGAACGCTGTCTGACCGCCGCGTGCCACCATCCAGTCTGTGTCCGTGGTGCCACGGAAATTGTTGGAAAGTGTGGCCGATGGAGCATCCTTCATGGTGTTGGCACCTGAAAGACGTACACCGTTTATGGAAATCAGACCCGTAAGGCTGTCAATTGAGGTCTTCTGCGTGTATGGTGCGTATGCGTAGAAACGGTAGTGGCTGCCGCTTATCCAGTATTTCTTGGGACTGTATGTCCATATACTGTCCTTGAACTGGACAAGCTTGTTTGCAAACTGGGTCTCATTGACAATCTGGCCGTCCAGGGTTGATCTCCAACCCCAGACGCCCATTGTTGTCGTATGATTGCTCAGACTGCTGCTGCCAGACCTTGTTGAGCGTACGCTGCTGTTGATGACACTTTCAGAGAATTCAATGGCATAAGGTGTCACTTCCTGATGCCCGTTCTTGTGCTCGTCCATCAGTACGTCAGTGCCGCATGCCGCTGCCATTAAGACAGCCGGCACGGCCAACACCTTATATATATACTTTGAAAGTTTCATCAATGTCACGGTTGTGAATGTGTATTAATCGGGAATTATGACATCACCGTAGTCCTTCTCGGCCCACTCATAAACGTCAGCATCGAATTTGATGATTGCCGGGCTGATGATGATGTGCAGAGTGTTCATCCAACCTTCGTTGAAAGCAATGTCATCCAGGTTTTCTGCATCGTTTCCGCAGAAAATGTTGGCAAGGTTGTAGAAGTATGAGTAATTGTCATCATTGATTGAATACTGGATGTTGATGTAAGGCTTGCTGCTGGCATTCAGGCCCTTGCCGTTGAGAGGAATCTCCGTTGCGCAGTCACCTGATGCAACATGCTCGACAACCTGCGGGATGCAGAGAGCGCGGTAGTAGTAAACGGGGTCTTCTGAAAGGACATCGCCTGATGCATATTCAAAACCTACACCATTGCTCAGGACATCATCTGTTGTTGTCCAACGGCTGCAGTTACCGCTTGCGTCAGCGCTGGCGCTGGCTTCATCGAAAGAACCGGTGCTCTTCATGTTGAATACAAAGAGCTTCTTGAGCTTGCATACGTCACCGCTGGCAAGATTTGCAGTCTCTACGCTGATGTTGAGTCTTGAAAGAATGTGGTTGAAGTCAAAGTTTACAGCAACGTTGCTTGAATATGTCTTGTAGTTCTTGACATCATTTGAAATCATAAGGTCAGTATCATAACCGGCGAATGATGCCATGGCATCGGCTGCGTCTGAAGAAGCAAGTGTCTTGCCGGTGACAGTGAAGTCAGCATAGCTGAACTTGTTGTCTGAAAATGCCCATTTCGTATCAGCTGGGGCAGCTGCATAGAACTCGTAGTATTCAGCTGACTTGTCCCAATATGCAATCGGGCTGTAGTTCCAGCTCTGGGCTGAACCTGATGCCATTACAGCATGCACGTCCTTCTTTGTGAATACGGCCTCACAGCTTGCCAGATTGGTGTTGAACTTGTAACCCCATACGTAGAAATCCTTATGGAAATTCTCAAGGTTACTTGTTGTGCTCTTTCCGTTGTTTTCTGAAGCACGGGTGTTTACTGCCTTCTGGACGAAGGTTTCAAAGCTGATAGCCTCATCAATGGCGTCAGCCTGACGATAATCCTCACGGAGGACTTCACTGGTGCAGGCAGTCATTATGGCTGCGGCTGCGACGATAAATAAACTTTTTTTCATTTTGTTGAGAAATTAAGTAATTAGTAAATATTGTTATTTGTTATTTAAATCAGAAATGCTGTGACAATTGCCAGTACTGCTGCTGCTGCGACCATCAGGTACACTTTGCTTTTTTTCATAACGTTCAAATTTTCTGTTTCCATAATCTTTATTTTTTATTGTTACTCTTTCAATTAAATTGTTACGCTTGCTTCATATTCGTTGGACCACTGTTCGACCGATGCGTTGAAACCGCCGCCACCAGTCGGAGAAACGGGCTGGTCCATGTACTTGTCATCAATTTTGGCTGCATCTATAACAACAGTGATGACACCACCAGCCGGATGTTCGTGCATCTGATCAGTGATGTCATAAGTCAAATTGAGTGAAGCTCCGGAACGGGTAATGATACCGACTCCAAGGTAGTTGGGGCTGTTGACTTCCGTCACGCCGCGAGTGGCTTCCCTAAGTGGTTCGATGCTGGGCAGTCCCCAAGTGAGAAGCCTTGCGGCAAATATGTCTCCTTGGATGACCTCCCCTTCCTGAACTCTGAGTGACTTGTTCCTCTGTATCGGCTTTACGTCTTCTGTGGTGATTGATACGACGTTGCTCCATGTCTTTCTTGAGTAGAGCTCAACGCCGCCTGCAAGGCCGGTCATTGTCATGCCCTTGCCGGCCTTAACTCTGTAACCCAGTGAGTCGGTGTTGTTGATGACCATGACCTGAACAAGATAAATGAATGAATAAGGCCTCAGTTCGGCGTTGACATTGTAAACGTATGTCTTCTGTCCGTTTGCATCATATTCTATTTCATAATCTTCAGGGTCTTCGGAAACCAGCATGTTCTCAAGGAATGTGCCGAACAGTTCATCGGGCTGGTTATATTCTGTATATGTGGGAATGTCCTCAATGAATTCCTGAGCCTTGATGGCGCCACGGGTGTAAGCCTGGAAGTTGGCTGAACGTGTTGTGGCTACGTAGTTGGTCAGGTTTGCATCCTGGTTGAAAAGAATGTATTCAGTGTCTGAATTATAGAAAAGCATGTCATACCATGAACCGCCGTTCAGGTTGACGCGTCCGCCCTTCTTTGCAAAGTTTCTTGAAATGTGCGGGGTGCGTGTGTCATTTTCCATGTCATGGTTGTAGATGATGGCGCGGATCCAGTCCGGTTCGGAATATCCGATGTTTCCGAAAAGGCTTTCGTCCCATTCATACTGCCACTGGCTTTCCCAGTCAACGCCCCAGAGAAGTTCAAGGCGGATGTCGTAGATTGCAATTGAGAATTCTATGCCGTTGGTTCTGAGCCAGAGCTCTTTGCGTTCACAACCGGTCGATACGAACGACATTGCCAGGACTGCTATGTTGAGCAGCGCAAGCTTGAAGTTCTTTGTTGTGAAACGTCCTTTCATCTCTGTTTTTCTCTTTTGACGTTGCAAAGGTACATGCGTAAGATGTGTCGATTTTTTGCATATTGTCAAGCAGTTTGTTAAATTTTCATCAACTTGTAATGCAAAATGATAATTTGCAAATTACTAATTGCAATTCGATAATTGATGACCGCAAGATGTTTCACGATTGTAATTTTTGTATGCTTAAACAGCTGATGGAAAATGCGTTGTGATAATGGTAATTTTGTGGAAATAGGATTGTGAATATGGTAACGGCAAATTGCCGTTTTTGTTCTTTTGCGTAATGGCTCCGTTTTCCGGGAGCTTTTGTGCAGATATGTTCATCTGTTGTCCTGTAATCCGGGTGGCTGATGCTTTTTATACTTGTGCCGGTTTCGAGCTTCTTTTCTGCCCTTGTCCTGGCATCGTTGTCACGTATTTTGGTTATGTTTCCATTCTGTAGGGCCCATGTTTCATGGCGTTTTGGCTCAAAGTACGGACACCGGGTTCGTGTATTCCGCGTGTTGGCGTATTGTGTGGTGGGGTAATCCGTTTTTCGGCGTGCGTCAAGCTGCATTTTACGGGCTTGTGCCTTTTGCCAAATCTTGGTGCCAGGAATCGCCGTTGTACGTCTTGTGGTGGTACCAACCATGCAATTTTGACGGGGTTGGTGCCGCCACAAGCACTGTAGCACGGATTTGCGGTACCAGGAAATGGCGGTAAAGACCGATGTGCTCCTGAAAACTTCAAGACTGTGTAGAGCAACGGTAACCTGCCCGTTTTGCGGCAGTCATACAGACGCACTTGCATACAGAATGTATCACAGCACCTGTTTCGTGCATTTGTATCCGATTATTGCCTGTGGGTACATAGTCTCGGTACGGGAAATGGCACGAACTTACGCTGACGCAGACGTGCCTACAGGCAGATACTCCTGCCCCTACGGTTTTTCGGGTGATTCCTATATAATGGCTCAAGCCTGCGCCAGCAAGACGCACCACCTTGTATAATAATGGGGCGGCTTTGAACGGCCACCCCTCTATGTGATTTTAATCCTTGACTTTCTTGTGAATCAGGTCGTAGCTTAGCGTTATGCCTGCGCCTGTCGGGCCGAACCAGCGGAACAGCCAGTTTCTCTTTACGAACAGTGACGGGTCATCGAACCATTCATAATAGTACTTTGACTTGTATGGTGAACCGGCGTCATAGGGATCGTAGAATGTCATGTAGAATCCGCCCTTGACAAAGAATTCCAATTTCCATCTGGAGTCCTGCTTTCCAAGCGGCATAACGTAGCCGTAGCCAAGTCCGGCGCCGCCGCCTTCACCCTGGTAGCCGTGTCCTCCCTTGCGGTCAAAGCAGATGTCAAATATGTTGCCGCCAAGATAAGCTGACAGATAGTGGCCAGTGTGGTTCGATGCCTTCTTGAAGTATCTGCGTGCTTCAAGCTGGATGTTTATGATCTGCAGGTACTGGTGGATGTCATCCTGGACATGCCATGGGAATTCGTGTTCGTACAGCCACGTCCAGCGGCCGTTCTCTGTCGGATACAGTTCGGCCTCAATATTGTAAATCGGAGCCCAGCCCATGTCTTTTGTGAAGAATGCGTCATAGGCCAGATTTGTCTTTACGGCAATGAGAGGCCGCTTGCGCAGTTGAGTTGCGGGCTGCTGTGCCTGTGGCTGGTAGGGCAGGGTGTCTTTGGGTTCTTGGGGCACCTGTGCGTATGGCTTTTCCGGTTCAGGTATCAGTATGGTCTTTGGCTGTACCATGTGCAGTATGTAGATGCCTGAATTTCTTATTACAGGATAGTAGTATTTACAAAGGTAGGCGTATATGTCACCTGTTTTCGGGTCGCTGCCAAGATTCTGCATCTGGACCTTCTTTCTGGCAACGCTTTCATCGGACTCAATAATATCGAGAATCCTGTTTATGGTTTCCTCTTCAAGGTATGGGTCCTGAGCAACGTATCTTGCCAGATTTTCCCATGATTCAGTCACCTTATTTAAAGTAATCTTGTCTTTCAGTTGCGGAAATACCCTGTTCAGATAGTCCGATATTACTTTGGAGCGGTTTTCGGTCAGCCATTGGTTTCTTGCCAATGTGCCTTCAGGTGAAGACTGTGAAATGACTTCGACAGCTGTTATGTTTTCAAGCCCCAGCGAATCCAGGACTCTGTCCAGATGCATCAGGGATTTGCCGTTGTTCATGTAGTCCAGGTCAAGTGTGGCCTTGTTGAGTCTGAAATGGACCTCGGTGTAGTCTGTGGCAACGTACTGGCTGTCAGTTTCCGGTGCGGGCATGATGCGCTTGACGATGGTGTCGCCTACGTGCAGCAGCTTGCCCTGGTTGTCTGCAAACAGAAGCTGGCCATGGCTGGCGGACGAAACCAGCAGGGCGGCAAACAGTGTATATTTCTTCAGGCGATTCAATTTATCCGTTTCTGTTTTTTCGAACTGCAAAGTTAGTCAATACTTTCCAAACTATCACCACCTTTGGAATAACTTATTCCTAATGTCACAATAATGCCTTCATTTGTCGTTTGCAATTCAAAAATTCACTTTCAATTTGTAAATTTCCGTTTCTCATATTGGAAATTGATGATTCTGCTAAATTATTGCGAATTGCTTGCCTGTGTATCTAAAATGTTGTAAGTTTGCAAAAAATACAATTGCAATTTGTAAATTTTTCTAATTTGGGACGCCTTTCATACCGGTTATGTTATCGACTTTAATTGTGCTGTTGCCGTGCATGATGTGCTTTGTCTGGGACATCTCCGCATTTGGCAGAAAGAATAAGGGACGCAGAGAACTTGTCTTCGGTCTCCTGATGGTCCTTTTCACGATATGTTCATACTCATCGGCCAGTTTCCTGTATGGCGGTTCAGACTACAGGCTCTTTGCCGTATCTGAAACTCTTTCAAGAATCTGTGTACCGGCAGTGTTTCCGGCAAGCTATATGTATCTCAGACTTCTGGTGGGAAGCCGGCACAGCAATGCCTGGTATATGGTGTATTTCATTCCATCGGTCATTCTTGCGTCAATCGTAATATTGCTGTGGGTCGCATTGGGAAGTGAAAGTCTTGCAGTCTTCTATTCTGCAACAGATGCTATAATTGCCAAAGGTGCTTCAAAGGCCTCACTCCCCGCCCAGTATGCCCAAACGCTTTACGCTTCCTATCATATCTGCTGTTCCGTGTGGTTCCGCTGGCTCATTCTGGCAAGTGCTGTTGTGCTGACCTGCTATTGCATGTACCGTCTGTATAATAACGGCTTCCGTATAAGTCACATCTTCGGCTTTTTCAGAAATCATGATTCAAACAGGTCAAATGTCATAGTCGTTTTCGTTCTGCTGCTGACTTACACCGTAGTCCTGCGTTTCTGGCTGGGGAACGGTTTCCTGAAATCCCATAAGACTATAGCTCTGCTTTTCTTCTTCCTGCAGGGAGTGCTGCTTTATTTTCTCGGATGGATGGAAATGTTCTTCAAGGATGAATTCATTACCTGGAAGAAGACAGCTGACCCTGTGACCACAATAGTTCAGGCGGCAGAAACAGAGTCCGATGTTGCCGCAGAAAGCACTTCAGAACAGGAGTCCGATTCACTTTACGCCAAGCTGCTGGCTTCATTCAATGAAATGATGGATAAGGACAAGTGCTACCTTAATCCGGGAATTACGGTGGAATCCATAGCGCAGCAGTTGGGAACTAACAGGGTGTATGTGTCAAGAGTGATAAACAGGACATATAACATGACATTCCCTGAATATGTCAATGGACGGCGTCTGGAAACAGCCAAACAGATGCTTCTGGATGATCCCGATGCCGTACTTGAGTATGTCGCCCTGAAGAGCGGTTTTTCAGGACTGTCACAGTTCTCAAGAAAATTCAAAGAAATGACCGGCGTGTCACCCAGGGCGTGGCAGGCATCACAAAGCAAGAAGAAATGATTGATGAGATTCTACTGCTGTTTCCATGTTTCCTTTGCCTGATATGGGCAGTTCTGGGACTGAGATACAAACCCAGAACATACAGGAAGAGGACTTTCGGCATAATGATGGTTGCGTGCGCGGTGTATTTCTTTACAGCCGCCAATTATGCATCGTTCTCAAACGGTTCCGTGTCACTGGTCTATATGGGTTTTGTGGGGCGTACTGCTGCACTGGTCATATTCCCAATCATGATTCTGTATGTGAGACGTCTGACATTTCACAAGTATATTAATGCCGGCCTGACTCTCCTGTTCCTGCCGGCAGTTGTCATTCCTACGCTTCACATATTCATTACAATGCAGCTGGGGGTTGAAAAATACGCGCTTTTCTATTCTCAGGAAGTGGCCGATGCCTCGAGCGCCCTGGCTATGAATGACACCCGTATGTATGAATTGAGCCATATTGTGGGTGGAACAATGTATATGGTGGCGGTCCTGGGACTTACACTTGCCTTTGTAGGATACATTCTCTATTGCCTGAGGAAAAGGGATTTCAGATTCCGATATCTGGTGGGCTTTGCCAAAGGTGACAACATTGAACGGCGTGATCTGCTAATGGTCATTCTGGCCATCTTGGGACTGCTTATCTCATGCAGGTTCATTGTGGGACGTTATACGCACATGGATTCCAAATGGCTTTCATACCTGCTGTCTTTGTTCATCTGCCTGATGACATACCTGCTTGGATATTTCGAACTGCTTGTAAGGTGTGCTGTCGTCCACCGTTCGATGCTTGTCAATCCGGTTGAATCGGCCACAATGTCCGATGTCGATCTTGACCTGATGAATGACCAGAGTGACAGCGACCAGAGTGTTGATCTGACCGGCAACAATTTTCTTATGGATCATTTTGACGAACTTGTCACGGCTTTCACCAATACGATGGACAAGCAGCGCCTGTTCCTGAAACCAGGCCTGACAATGGACCAGGTGGCCAAGACGCTTCAGACCAACAGGACTTATGTCTCCAGAATAGTCAACGTCAACTTCAAGATGTCATTCCCTGATTATGTCAACGGCAAACGCATTGAATATGCAAAGATGCTGCTCAGGGACAAACCGTCATCGAACCTTGAGGACATTGCCATAGGCAGCGGTTTCATGAGCGGCGCACAGTTTGTCCGCAAGTTCCGTGAACTGGAGGGCATGGGTGTCCGTGACTGGCTGAGCAGTCTTGATTCCTGATTTTTCCTGCAAAACATGACCAAGAAAGAAGAACTTGAACTCAATCCGGCACTGCAGTCCGAGCTGGAACGCATGAAGAGCGGACAGCCATATGACGCACATACGCCGGAAATGCGCGCCTGGCGCGATGAGGTGAAAAAGCAGCTGCGCCGCCTGAACATTACCGAATATCATGAGGACAGCATGGCGGCTGTGACCCGTCAGCTGCTTCCAAACAGTGCCCCTGACGTTTATGTCGAGCCTCCGTTCTACTGTGACTACGGCAATCTTATCTATGCTCAGGAGGGTGTGTTCATCAACTTCGGCTGCACAATACTTGACGGCGGCGGCGTTTACATAGGCCGTCATACCCTTATTGCCCCCAGTGTGAACATCTTTACGGCCGGACATCCCCTTGAGGCCGATGAACGCGACCGCTGGGAATACTGCAAGCCGGTCAGAATAGGTGAGCGCTGCTGGATAGGCGGCGGTGTCACAATCTGTCCGGGCGTGACCATAGGTGACCGTGTGGTGATTGGGGCAGGGGCCACGGTGACAGCAGACATTCCATCGGACTCACTGGCTGTGGGCACACCGGCCCGTGTAATAAGAAAACTGAATGAATGACCGTGCTGTAAAATTCAGGCTCATATTGCTCTCATTCCTGCAGTATGCGGCGTGGGGCGCCTACCTGCCGTCACTTGGCCGTTTCCTTACCGGTGCCGGACTGGGCAGTTACATAAAGTGGATTTTTGCGGCGCAGAGCATTTCCGCCCTGTTCATGCCTGCTCTGGTGGGCAGTCTGGCGGACCGCAGGTTTCAGAAACAGAGACTGCTGTCGCTGTGCCATTTCATAAGCGGAGCGCTCATGCTGGTCTCCGGGCTGTACTGCACGCTGTGCGCAGATTTCGGGATAGGTCTCCTTTTTGTGCTGCTTGCGGTCTCAATGGCCGTCTATATACCCACAATTTCACTGAGCAATTCAGTGTCCTTCCAGGTCATTGTCCGTGCCGGCGGTGACACCGTCCGCGACTTTCCGTCAATACGCATGTTCGGAACCTTGGGATTCGTCATCAGCATGCTGGCCACCAACTTCCTGTCCGTGGACGGGGTCAGGTTCCAGAATTCGGGAATGCAGCTGGTGCTGTCCGGTGTGCTGTCGCTGATTCTGGCCGCTTATTCCCTAAGCCTGCCGCAGTGCCTTCCGGACGTGGATGTGCAGCCCGGCAAGTCCGATGCCAAGCCGCTGTTCTCTCTGCTGCGCGGACAGGTAGGACTGTTCTTCCTGTTCTCAGTCTTCATTGGCGCGGTCATGAAGATAGGTGACGGCTACGCCAACGCCTTCATGGGTTCGTTTGCATCGGACCCCATATATGCGGACACGTTCGCGGTAAAGAATTCGAATGCCCTGCTGGCCGTATCACAGATGTCAGAAACGTTCTGCATCCTGCTCATTCCGTTCTGTATGAAACGGTTCGGAATAAAGAAGGTCATGCTCATATCCATGGCCGCATGGATTCTGCGCTTCCTGCTGTTCGGACTGGGAACGCCTGCCATGCCCGGCGTGCTGCTGTTCGTGCTGAGCTGTCTGGTCTATGGCGTGGCATTTGACTTCTTCAACATTTCCGGGTCGCTGTTCATTGAAAAGAACGTGGGCAGCGACATGAGAGCCAGGGCGCAGGGTGCGTTCATTCTCATGACCAACGGCCTGGGCGCGCTAATTGGAACGCTTGCCGCCGGCTTTGTCATGGACGCGCTGGTGTATAAGACCGATGTCCCCGACTGGAGCATGGCATGGTTCATTTTTGCAGGCTACGTTGCCGTCCTGGCCGTTGTATTTGCAATATTCTTCAAGGAACCGGAATCAGAATGATTTCCTTATTCCGCAGGTCAGCAGCCCCTGGGTACCTAACCCCAGTTCAAAGAAACCGCGCAGCCCGCTGCCGCCGAATTCCATTCCGATGGGAACGAACTGAATGGCCCACAGTGATTCTACGGTTGTGCCGGACAGGTCTTCAGTATCGGTGTCAGGGCTGATGGCAAGCATCAGTCCGGTCTGCAGCTTGCAGTATGTCGAGAAATGAAGGCGGTTGCTGTAGTACAGTTTGGCCGATGGCAGGAAGGTGGCGAAATGTGCACTTGACATGCCGTCCATCCTTACATCGTCCTTGTCTTTGAAAGCCAGTCCGTCCCATTCGTAATCCAGCGCACATCCTACCATGAAGCGTTTGCCCAGAGAATGGTGGTACTGCGCTGAAAACTGTCCGGTAGTGTAAAAGTCATCAAGAGAATAAATTCCGAATGAGAATAACGGCGCGAATATCCCGCCCCAGAACAATGCGAACTGGGGACCGGTGACGTATGAATAGCTCAAGGACACTTCCTGCCTGGGCAGGGGTTCAAACGCACTGGCCTTGGGTGCTGCCAGAAGCAGGCCGATGATAATAACTCCAATTCTTTTCATATCTTTTCCTTTTTTTGCCGCCCGCTGCCGCGATGCCCGCTCACGCTACCGTTAGGCGCATCGGCTCAATACATTGGACAGCATGGTCAGCAGTTCCGCAACATTTATCGGTTTGGCTATGTGACCGTTCATGCCGGCTGCAAAAGCGTTCTTCTTGTCTTCATCAAAGGCATTTGCAGTCATGGCTATGATTGGGATGCCCGATGCGTACTCTTCCGGTAGGGCGCGGATGGCACGGGTGGCATCATAGCCGTTCATGTGGGGCATCTGGATGTCCATAAGAATCAGGGCGTACTGTCCTTCACTGGCATTGCGCATTATGTCCACCGCAATGTCTCCGTCCTCGGCCGTATCAATGACAAGTCCCACCTCGGAAAGTATCTCGGTGGCAATTTCACGGTTAAGTTCATTGTCTTCTACAAGGAGTATCCTTTTGCCTGCAAGGTCGAATACGGCATTGTCCTGAATCTCGGCAGTCGGGCTGGCGGGCTGGGCAATCCTGTTTTCAAATTCAACAGTGACTGTCGTTCCTATGCCTAATTCACTTTCAATTGATATGGTGCCGCCCATCAGTTCCACCAGCGATTTTGTGATTGACATGCCAAGTCCGGTTCCGGTAACGCCGCTTTTCGTTGCGCTTTCGGCGCGGGAGAACGGTTCGAATACATGGGTAAGGAATTCCTTGTTCATGCCTATTCCTGTGTCTGTGACTGTATAGCGGAAACGTGCGTATCCGTCTTTTTCGCAGGGCAGTTCTATGGCTGACAGTTCTATGCGTCCGCCGGGATTGGTGTATTTTATTGAGTTGGAAATGATGTTTGTAAGAACGCGCATTACGTGAAGCCTGTCCGCGTAAATCCAGTGGTGGGTAAGGGATGAATCTATTGTTGACGTGAAGACAATGTTCTTTGCTTCAGCGCTTCCGTTCAGAATGCTGAAAAGGTTGTCCTTGGCCGTATCGATGCAGACCGGCTCTTCTTCAATGTTCACCGTTCCGGCCTCAATCCGGGACATGTCCAGAACGTCATTGACCAGTGTGAGCAGATGGTTGCTGGATATCTTGACCTTTCGGAGTGATTCAAGGACGTGTTCCCTGTCATCAATGTGCTTTACGGCAATATCGGTAAAACCTATGATTGCGTTCATCGGAGTCCGGATATCATGGGACATGTTGAAAAGGAATGTTGACTTTGCCTGGTTTGCGGACTCGGCCGCTATTTTTGCCTTTTCCAGTTCCTGACGGATAGCCAGTTCTTTCCGGATTTCGGCATCGATATTTCTCATGCAGGCAATCATTTGGCGGGGTTGGCCGCTTTCATCCCTGAGTGCGACAAAGGTGAGCTGGAAATAGAGATAGGAGCCATCCTTCATCAGGATTCTGAAATCCAAAGTGTGGGTCCTGTTTTGAGCAAAGGACTCCAGTACCTTTTCTTTTTGGGTATTGTTTTGGAACTGTTCCCTGTCCTGGGGGTGGACAAACCGGAGCATGAGGTCCAGTTTTTTGCCGTAATTCTCTTCTTTTGCCGTTTCGTCATCAATCATGGATGCAAGACGGTCCGTGAGACGGCTGTGGAGTATGACCTTGTCCTCATTCTTGTCTTCGTTGTCAATATCTATGATGGCAATGCTGTCATATTCTGTTGCAAGGGTTTCAATATAGGCTTCCTCTCGTTTCTGCTGTGCCACCAGGGCGGAAATGTCCTTTACATTGGTGTAGGCAATGACATCACCTGACTGTCCGCGGGTCAGGGCTATGTTGCGGCGCAGCCATGTGATTCTGCCGGAAGGAACCTGGGCCTCATAGTCAAAGGTGATTTCAGTTATGCCTTTGCCAAAACTGTCCAACAGGCTGTCTCTGCTGGTTTTTTGCAGGAATGAGTCAAAGGTCTTGTCCTTGACAAAGCGTTCGTTCCATTTTCTTATGTATTCGTCATAACTGCAGGGCACATCAAGTCCTATGATATCCTTGAGCTGGACTATTTTCCCTTCATTGTCCTTCCATACACCGTAATAGAGCTTGTCCTGGGTCAGGTTTGCCTCCAGTGAAATCAGGGCATCGGAAAGGATTGCCTGCTTGTAATCGGCAAGACGGTTGCTGTTCTCCTCAATTTCATCTCCGACAACATAGACATGAAGTATGCAGCATCCTATAAGGCAGCCAAGAGCATAGAACGGGAGCAGGGGAAAACGCTCCTGGAATATGATGGCAACAAGCATGACCAGTGAGAAAAGGAAGATTGCCATATTGCGCTTCTTTGCGGAATTCTGTCTGAAAGCTTCAATTCCTGTGAAAATGCTGGAGATTGAAAACATTGCTATCTGTATCCAAAGTGCCGCGTAACGTACTGGACCTGCAATGTAATGGTCGTTCTCATCGAACCAGAAGAAACACGGGAATAGGAAATTTATTATAAGGAAAATGATTTCCAGTACGCAGAATCCGATACCGAAATATTTGAAGAATTTTGAGCGCCAGTCCTTCATTTCCAGATATTCTACAATGTAACTGTAAAAGCCCAGAATAGCCAGAGACATGGCCGTATAGTAGATGGTGGTATCAATAAATAGCGCTGTAATCCAGTTGAGGCCTGCCAGTATGCCCCACAGGACGTCTGTAATGTAATATGAAAAGATTGCCGTTATAAGGAAACGGTATTTGCCTGCCGCTTTCTGGGATGTGCAGCTTTCAGGTTTTACCATTACCTTGAAATTGATGATAAGGTGAATGGCAATAGCTATAATCCCTATTACTGAATAAAGATAGTCCTGCATGTTATAGTCCTCGTTGTGTATTTCAATTGAAGCGTTTTCTTCCAAATTCAAAGTTAAACACTGATTTTGAATAATACAATTAAAAGAGTCTTTTTTCAGGCCCTGTGCATGTCTTTCGGGCTTTTTTTCATGGAATCCGTTCCAAAATAGGGATTATGGTTTTAGTTCGTATATTTGTACTTGTAATTTGATGGGAAATGGGACGGAATTTATTCATACTTGCTGCCATGCTTGCCTTTGCGGCATGTGGCGGCGGCAGAAAAAATACAGCTGCCATGCAGAATAATGAGGAGAAAGAGACTCCATTGACTCTTGTCGGCGCGTTTGGAAACCAGAGGGAGATTACAGAACAGGAAATGGAAATGTTCCGTGCCGTGACGCAAGAACAGGACAGTGTTGTCTATACCCCGCTGTCAGTCTCAACGCAGGTGGTGGCCGGAATCAACTACAGGTTCTGGTGCCGGTTTGAAAACACGCAGGGCCAGGAAGATTACGGGCACTGCTGGGTGACGGTCTTCAAGCCGCTTCCCGGCCAGGGCAATCCAAGAGTGACAAGGGTTGACAGGGATACGCTGCGCTGAGAATCTGTTTTATAAAATTCTTAATCGAACATTTCAAAACAGATTCTAAGTATCCCTTGACAGTGAGACCTGTGAACGCATGGTGGTATATCAGGCTGAATATGGTGACTGCAAGTTGTGGGTCCGTCCTGAGAGCATGTTCTTCGGACACAGTGGAGCGTGACGGCCGCACATTTGAACGGTTCACCGAATATGACCCCGAACAATGATAAATGACAGAATAGAATCCTTTGTCCGGCGCTTTAGAAAAGGCGATGCCGAGACTATGTCCCTGACTGAGACATCGGCCCTTAGAAGCCACCTTGACGGGTTCATTGACGAAAGCGACCTGAGTGAACTTGCAACACTGCTTTCCTGCTATCCCACCAGGGACAACATCCGTGACGCCATTGAATCCATGACCCGTGAGGCCGACCGTGCCATCCGCAGTCTGTATGCCAGCGGCCGCTGTCGTGAGATGGGGGACGATGAACTGATTATGTGATTCCTTTTTTTTGGGGGGGGACACTACGTTTGCGGAAACCGCGATAGAATGTATTGTAGGGCAGTTTGCCCGTCCGTAGTGTCCATGGAAAGTGCTGTTTTGGCCCAAAGCGCGGACACTACGTTATCGGGGCAGGGGCCGTCAGGACTCGCTGTGCCTGTGGTTCCAATATTCTTCAGGGATGTCTGTCAGTTTCTGCCAGCTGCGGGCATCATAGATGTCATTGTCACCGGCTGGCTTGACTCCGATGAAATACGGTTTCTCATTCAGCCAACCGTCATAGATGAATCCGGTAATCTGTTTGAATTTATTGTCAAAGACAGCCTTCAGCCTTGTCTTGTTGTCCGTGATGACATAGAAATCGTATGTGCCTGACTCAAGCCCGTAGCTGAATGGCTCTATTTCCTTGTATATCTGCGGTAACAGAGTGTTTCCGTTCAGGTCGGCAACGCCGCACCGGCTTTCATTGCCTTCGTTGTCAATGATTATCAGGGCCGATGAGCACATGTTCACAATATCGTACTTGCAGTCCAGAATGACGCTGCCGTCATACCTGATGGCTCCCTCCTTGTTGTTGCTGCAATCAATTGTCCTCAGGATTCTTGTGTCCGGGTAAGCCTCCAGGCAGTTGTATATGAACGGAACGGCCACATTGCCGTTGCTGTCTATGACTCCACATCTTGAATCAGGGGTTCTGTACCCTTTTGTTGTACCAACAGCCCAATACCCGTGACCGATATCATCGGCCCCATAATACAGCCTTCCGCACAATGAATGGCTGCGTATTTCTTCCAACAGTGCCGTGGCGTCTGCCGCACCATCGGAATTTGAGGAATATTGGCCGATGAGTTCCTTGCACAGGGCTATGTTTTCATCCAGTGCGCTGAGAATTTCACGCGATGTCTCATCGGTTTTCCCCTCATACTGTTTCCTTGACTCTGTAAGCGATTCCAGGTTATTCTTCATTTGACTGGCCATCTCCCTGTATGAATTGTCCGTCAGACAGGAATTCATCCTTTCCACAAGGCTCAGGCCCTCATCGGACTCCAGGAACGATTCACTCATCAGGGCGCATAGGCGGCCGTCTTCCAGCCCGGTGCCGATACTTATGTCTGCCAGTTCAATCCTGATTGGATCCTGGGCGTGAACGTATGCCGTGAATGCCGTCAGCATAACGGCGGAAACCAAAAATCTTACTGTCCGTTTCATGTTTTTCGAATTCTTAGGCTTTGCGTATATCTTCCAGATAGGTCTTGAAAGGGTAGTGGTCCAGCAGGTATGAATATGCATCGGTGCTGAACTCTTTCCTGGTGTTGAGTATGTCGTAGTTGGCCTCTCCGCCGCAGCTGTTCTGAATAAGGCCGGTGTCACGCAGTCCGTTTCTAAGGTAGAACTTTTTTCTTCTCACTCTTATGTCCATGTTGTCGCATTCCTCATGCAGACTTTCAATGAGAAGGACTATGTCTTTGTCCGGGTATCTGTTCCTGATGGCCTGCAGGATGGCAGACCCGTAACCTCTGTTCCTTTTGTCTTTGTCCACGGCCAGATACAGCAGGAATGCCACTTTTCCGCGTACAATCATATATGCCAGTCCGATGAAGCGGCCGCCGTCCGTGAACCGCAGGAATTCGGCCATGCCTTTCCCCGATGCCCGGAACAGTTCCATGACAGGGTGGCGCTCAATCTTGGGGAATGCCGAATGATAGAGTCTTATAACCTTGAAGAAGTGCCTTCCAAAAATTTCTGTCTCCTTGCAGTCAATCATAATTGCATGTTTCTTCCTGTTGGCACAAAGGTAATGGAAAGATTGTTTTCCTTCATGCACGTCCGTCACTTTGTGCGGAAGATGACAATCCGGAGGATTTTGCGTGGTGAGTAAATAGGAACCTGTGTTCATGAATAATGGTTTGCCCGAAAAACAGTGGGGGCAAGCCCTGCACGGCTTGTGGCAGGGGTATCGTTACCAGAAATGAACCCGGCGCTCTTCCGGCATGTAAAGCTTCTGTTCCGGTGTGACGTCGAAGCATGAATACCAGTCGCCAATGTTGTTCACTATGCCGTTGACGCGGTATTCATTGATGGAATGGACCTGTTCCCTGACAGACTTGATCTTGTCTTCAAGGCTGAGGTACTGGGCATAGAATACCGCGTATGATTTGAAGAAACGGCGTTTCATGTCCAGAAGCTGTTCACCACTGTACTTTCCTTCAAGCTCCTTCTTTGCAGCATGCCAGGCTATCTCCAATCCTCCAAGGTCAGCCATATCCTCGTCTATCGTCCTGACACCGTCACAGAATATGGATTCGCCAACATAATACCCGTTGAAAATGTCTGTCAGCTGCTTTTTCTTCTTTTCGAATTCCAGACTGTCACCGGCAGCCCACCAGTTGCCGAATTCTCCTTTGGCATTGTATCTGCAGCCATCGGCATCGAACCCGTGACACATTTCGTGTGCAATTGCAAAACTGATGAACGGGAAGTCCGGATTCATATCCATCATTACCTCCGTACTTGGCAGAATGCACATGGTGTTGCAATTTCTGAGATAGAAGGAATTGGCATCGTATGCCGGGTAGCCGACAAAGGGCGTCATATAGGCGGCGGCAATGATATGGTCTATATTGTCATTGTCACCGCTGTAATCCATCAGTTTGGTGATATATGAAGATCCTATCTCATGCAGGGCGGAACAGAAATCCCGGGAAACAGGCATATCGGCTTCATATTCGGCCCAGTCAAGTATTCCGGTATGGCATTCCATTGCTTCAAGTTTTTCTATGGCAAGCGTCCTGGTGCCGGCTGTCATCCATTCCGACTTTTCAACCCTTTCCATCATTGTGCTGCGCAAACTTTCAAAGATTTCCCTGTTTTTCCTGATGTTCCTTTCCGTTGAATATAAGTCACAGAATGTGTGGGACATATTCATCAGAAGATTCGGGGACAAAAACACCGTAAGGTAGTTGATCATGGTTCCAGGGTCGAACAGGACATTGATGTCAAGAGATGCTGCTGAGCACCATAGGAAGGCGTTCGCGGCTTCCAGCATATCGTTACCCATTCCGTCAATCAGTCCGAAGTACTGGCGTGTGGCGTCATCGGTCGGGACAAAATCGGGGTTCTTATTGCCAAGGGCTGCGGCGAAACGCGCGAATGCTCCATCGGACTCTATGATTTGGGAAACGCCGCCGTCAAGTCTGATGTTGTCTTTCAGATATTGCACGAACTCACGTGCCTTTGGCAAAAGACGGGTGTATTCATCATATATGCCCGCTTCTTTCAGCCACTCATCCTTCCAGTCCGCCACCAGTCCGTCATAAACGGCGGTAACCATTATTCCGAACTTGTGACCGTCAAGGTTCCGGGACTGGATGTAAAAGAAATTGTACCCTTCACGTGCGCATAGGGCTACGGCCTGCGGGTATTCACTGATATCATTGAGCTGGCCTATGCCGGACAATCTTTCCCGCAGCCTGGCAAATGCCTCTTCCATATTTTCATGTGCGGTGCAGGCGCTTTTCAGTTCGTTCAGCTTTCTCATGACCGGCACAGGATTGTCAGGGCCTTCGCTGTATGCCAGATTCGAGAAATCCTGTGTCTGTCTGGTCCAGCATGGTATGGGCGCCCAGGCATCGGCACCGGGCTCGGCTATGCCCAGTCCGCAGACATGGCGGTAGAAATCATTGCCGGGCAAGATGCCGGTATCGGAATACCTGTCATATTCCCATTCCGATTCTGACGGTCTGTAAGAATCATCGCTGTCTTTGGTGCAGGAGCAAAGACAGAACAGGACGGCAATTAAGGAGCAGGTTCCAAGAAGTTTCATACGGGAAATGTTGCTCACAAATATAAATAAATAACGGTATAAATTTCAAAGAAACAGTCTGGATTTGTTCAACTGCGGGGTGGTGTTGTAGCCATCTCTCTATTGGCGGCTTTCGCCAAAACCGGGTGCGCGGAAATGGCGTTCTGAGCGTTCAGGCGGGACCCACAGGCCATTTTCGCGGCTTGGGTCCCTGAATTTGCGGTTGTGTGGCTTCTGGCGGGACCCACTTTTGGCGTCCAACTTTGTCATGCAGTGGAAGAATGGTGACTGCGCCACCACGCTATGTAAATAATAATGCATAAATCCACCAAAGATTAACATA
This sequence comes from Candidatus Colenecus caballi, assembly GCA_018065615.1. Lineage (GTDB taxonomy): Bacteria > Bacteroidota > Bacteroidia > Bacteroidales > Bacteroidaceae > Colenecus > Colenecus caballi. Next base: position 19,210 of record JAGHSY010000020.1, read on the forward strand.
AAAAGGGACCGTATAAAGAAGAAACGCCACCTTTTGTCGAGGGAAACCAATGATTTACCTGGTCACCCTATTGTTCCATTCTGGCGGAATCTACAATTACCATTTACAGGCAGGCGCCTGTTATGCCAATAAGGCGCTGATGTCCAGCTTGAATTGCTCGATCGAGACTTCTGCCTTCTTGAAGAACATTATCATGTAGACAGGAAGATTGAGTATGTCTCCGTGTACGGTGAGGTTCTCGTTGCAGAGGACGTATGCCTGTTTCAGACCGTAATTCGGAACATCCATCACATTGTCAAGTGCGGAGTGAACGTAGTATTCCTTGCCGGATTTGACTTCAATCGGAATGATCTTTCCGCTGCCGTTGTCTATTACGAAATCCAGTTCACCGAGTTTCTTGTTGTTGAAATAGTATGTGGGATAACCCTTTGAAACCAGCTCCTGAGCCAC
>JAGHSY010000046.1 GCA_018065615.1 Candidatus Colenecus caballi
TTCGGAAAGCGGATGCAAAGGTATAGCGACTTTACATCTCCACCAAACATTTCAGGCACTTTTTTCGAAGTTTTTTTTGTTAACATTACTAACTCACTGATTGTCAGAGAAACAGCAAATGGCAACCGGAAGGCTGCCATTTACGCATACGCATGCGCGTACATTATTAATATGATTATTCTGCAACTTCAGGAGCTATCAGCTTGTAGCCCTTGCCATGGATGTTGATGATTTCAACGGTTTCATCGTCCTTCAGATGTTTGCGGAGCTTGGTAATATAGACGTCCATGCTGCGGGCATTGAAATAGTTGTCATCGATCCAGATGGACTTCAGTGCGAAATCACGCTGAAGAATTTCATTCTGGTGAGCACAAAGAAGGCTGAGCAGTTCTGATTCCTTGGTGGTGAGTTTGGTTGACTTGTCACCAATTGACAGAATCTGTTTCTTTGAGTCGAATGTGAACTTGCCGATCTGATATGCAGAAACCTCACGGCTCTTCTTGCCATGAACACGGCGGAGTATTGCCTCCATACGCAGTGTCAGTTCCTCCATACTGAACGGTTTGGTGATGTAGTCATCGGCACCGATCTTAAAGCCTTCAAGAATGTCGTCCTTCAAAGTCTTGGCAGTAAGGAACATGATAGGTACATCGGCATTGACGGCACGGATTTCCTTTGCAAGGGTAAAGCCGTCCTTCTTGGGCATCATGACATCAAACACGCAAATGTCATACTTGCTTTTCAGAAATGCCTTGTAGCCGGCATCGCCATCGGGACAAAGTTCTGCATTGTAGCCCTTGGCCTGAAGATACTCACGGAGAAGCATTCCAAGATTCTCGTCGTCTTCACACAACAGGATGTTCAGTTTCTCTTCCATATTATTCGTCTATTTTCGGTAATGATATTATAAATTTCGTTCCCTGACCCAGTTCACTTTCCGCTCTGATTGTACCCTTGTGGTTGAGAACGACTTTCTTGACATAAGCCAGGCCCAATCCGAATCCCTTCACATCATGACGGTTTCCGGTATGTACGCGGTAGAACTTTTCGAATATTTTCTTCAAATCATCTTTCTTGATTCCGACACCATTGTCAGCAATGGCTATCATCAGTTTGCCCGGTTCGTTCCAGGTATGGACGTCAAGGTGCAAGGCCACATCTTCACGCTTGTACTTGACGGCATTGTCCATAAGGTTGAATATCACGTTGGTGAAATGCATCTCATCAACGTTTGCAAACGGATCTTCAGTTTCAAAACGGGCGTCAATCGAACCGCCTATATTCTCGACCTTAAGTTTGAAGGTGTTGACCACGCCGTTTATCAGTTCGTCAACATCCATCTCCTTGAGTTTCATCGTATTGCTCTGACGCTCGAACATGGACATCTGAAGCACTTTCTCCACCTGGAATCTGAGACGTTTGGTCTCATCATTGATAACCCCGGAAATATGCTTGAACATTTGAGGCGATTTGGCGACAGACGGGTCATTAAGCATCTGGGCGGCCAGCGATATGGTCGATATGGGGGTCTTGAATTCATGCGTCATGTTGTTGATGAAATCGTTTTTGATCTCTGTCACCTTGCGCTGGCGCAGCACAATGAACAGCGTAAAGCAGAATGTTATCATCAGAATGGCCATGAACAGGAACGATGGCAGCATGATTCCCTTTGACTTGGAAATATAATCGTCAAACGTGGGGAAATACACTCTGATAACGCCCATTCTGTTAGGGGCGTCATTGCGGAATACGGACTGGGACCATGTGTTGGTCAGGGTGCTGGCATTAAAGTCTTCACACCCGCAGGAGCGTATGACACGGCCATTGTTGGCGGTAACCACAACCCAATGGAACGGTATTTCTATGCCATTGCTTTTCAGCTGGTCTGTCAGTTCGTCGGCCAGGAACTGCCAGTCAATACGTTGGGACAACGGCCGTGAGCTGGCCGTGTTCAACATTGTATAAATAACTTCATCGACCAGTGATTTGTTGGCAAGATAATGTTCCAACTGCTTTTGCTGCAGACTCTTTGAACGGTCCGATATGGCGTTACCGCCATTTTCCGGTGGTGTATTCGGTATCTGCAGAGAAGGCATGGTGGCCGATGGTGATGGGCCCTGTATGATCTGGCTGTAAGAGAAACCGCCGTTCTGGAAGGTGAACGACTGGGTCTGAGTGTACATTCCGCCTATTGACAGGTCACCGAAATTGGAATTAAGTTCCATTTCACGGATATCGTCTTCCAGATACCTTTTGGCTTCCTGCAGTTCAAGCTGATGTGCAACTTCATATAGGCTGCGGGTTACTGCGTCTTCAAACTGTTTGCGGCGCATGTCATTCATCTCACGGATGTACCCCATCTGCAGAATGAGCAGAATGACAAATGACACACCCATTATGCCGCTCAGAATCCAGATTATCTTCTTTTTCATACGGGCAAATATACTGATGTTATCGGACTGACAAAATAATTAACTTAAAAAATCAACAAAAATTTATATAAAAAAGGCGGAAAATTTATATTCCCGCCTTTTTTAGTTAACAGAATCGTAATTATCCCGATTATTCTTCTTCCTTCTGCTTTGCCTCGAACTCCTTGATCAGCTTGTCCTGAACATCGGTCGGAACAAGTTCGTAGCTTGCAAAGCTCATTACGAATGAGCCGCTGCCGCCGGTGATTGAGCTGAGTGAAGTAGAATAGGTTGCCATTTCCTTCAAAGGAACCTTGGCGCGCAGAACCTGATAGTTGCCTTCACTCTCCATACCCATGATCATGCCGCGACGGCCCTGAAGGTCACTCATGACGTCACCCATATATTCAGCGGGCACAAGGACTTCAACGTCATAAACAGGCTCCAGAATCTTTGGTCCGGCATCCTTGAATGCAAGGCTGAATGCGTTACGGCCGGCAAGGATGAATGAGATTTCATTTGAATCAACAGGGTGCATCTTGCCATCATATACTATTACGCGTACGTCACGTGCGTATGAACCTGTCAGAGGACCCTGATCCATACGCTGCATGATACCCTTGAGGATAGCCGGCATGAAACGTGCGTCAATTGAACCGCCAACAATACTATTCACAAAGACCAGCTTGCCACCCCACTCCAGAGGATATTCCTGGGTGTCCTTGACGCTCATCTTGAATTCCTGATTGCCGAACTTGAACATTTCAGGCATGGGTTTGCCTTCTTCATACGGCTCAAGGATCAGATGGACTTCACCGAACTGGCCGGCGCCACCAGACTGTTTCTTGTGACGGTATTCGGCACGTGCAGCCTTGGTAATGGTTTCACGATAAGGAATCTTAGGCTCATCATATACAATCTGCATCTTGTCATTGTTCTCAATGCACCACTTGAAGGTACGCAGATGGAATTCGCCCTGTCCGTAAAGTATGACCTGGCGGAGTTCCTTTGACTGTTCTACTACCAGTGTGGGGTCTTCTTCACGCATACGGTTGACGATTGTCATCATCTTTTCCATATCGGCCTCATTGACGGGCTTCAATGCGCGTGAATACTTTGAGTTAGGATACTTGATGAAATCGAATGAACGGTCAGCACCTTCATTGAGAGTGTTGCCGGTACGTACGTCCTTCAGCTTGACTGTGCAGCCAATATCACCGGGAAGAAGTTCGGTAACCTGAACGCGGTTGTTGCCCTGGGGAACGAAAATCTGAGCGACACGTTCCTTTGAACCACGATCTGCATTTACCATATCCTGACCTTCATGTGACTTGCCTGACATGACCTTGAAATATGAAACGGCACCGATATGCGGTTCCATTGTGGTCTTGAAGAAGAACATTGAAGTTCCTGCGGCATCAAGCTTGACGGCCTCACCCTTCTTGTCGTTGATTTCAGCGCCCTGCAGAGGTGACGGAGCAACATTGCCAAGGAATTCCACCAGACGGTTCACACCGATGTTGCCGGCGGCCGATGTGCAGACGATCGGGAACAGTCCGCAGGTTTCAATTCCCTTGCGGAAGCCCAGACGGATCTCGTCAATTGAAAGTTCACCCTGATCGAAGAACTTCTCCATGAGAGATTCATCATTCTCTGCAGCTGATTCAGTTACGGTATCACGCATTGACTGGGCCTTGTCAGCAATTGCACCGGGAATGTCTTCAGCCTTGAATGCCTGGCCGTCAGCAAAAGTAAGCTTCTGGTTCAGCAGGACATCAATGATGCTCTTGAACTGAGGACCTGCCTGCTCCGGGAACTGGATGGGCACTGCAATGGTACCGAATGTGGAACGGATCTGTTCTACGACATTGTCATATTCACACTTGTCGCTGTCAACATAGTTAACGACAAAGAATGCCGGTTTGCCAAGTTTCTTGACAAGACGGAAACTGTTGATAAGACCTACGTCAACTCCACGTGATCCGTTTACAAGCAGAATAGCTGAATCACAGATATTGAGTGCGGTGACAGCCTGGCCTGAGAAGTCATCTGAACCGGGGCAGTCAAAGAAGTTGAACTTCTTGCCGTACATTTCAACTGAGAAGACAGTCGAATAGACGGAATAGCCGTATTCAAGTTCTACAGCAGCTGTGTCACTGACAGTGTTCTTTGAGTTTACAGAACCGCGGCGCTTGATGACGCCGGCTTCAAAAAGGATGCTCTCTGTGAGAGTGGTTTTTCCTGATCCGGCACCGCCCAGGATGGCAATGTTCCGGATTTCTTCAGTTTTATAATTCTTCATATTTAAAGTTATTGATTGGCTGGTAAGGTCGCTTTATTTATAAAAGCACGCAAATTTATTTAAATAAAGGGAAATTGCAAATTATTTGGCGAACTTTGCGCACATGGCAGGTATATACATTCACATTCCGTTTTGCAAAGGCCGATGCCAGTACTGTGCGTTCTTCTCCACGACACGACATGATGACATGGACCGGTACGTTCAGGACATATGTCTGGAACTTGAAATGCGCAGGGATTACCTGAACGGAGCGGATATTGACACCGTGTATTTCGGCGGCGGGACCCCATCGCAGCTGTCTCCGGAACAGATGGCACTGATCCTTGACAGGATTCCGGCCACCAGCATACGTGAACTGACCGTTGAATGCAACCCCGATGACGTGACGGCAGAATACATGAACAGTCTTCACAGTCTGGGGGTAAACCGCATAAGCATGGGAGTCCAGACATTCAATGACGGGCTGCTTGCCACACTTGGAAGAAGGCATGACGCCAGACAGGCGGCAAATGCCGTATCGGACTGCCACAAGGGCGGTATTGACAACATCAGCATTGACCTCATGTACGGACTGCCCGGACAGACGCCGGAAATGCAGAAGACTGACCTGGAATGCGCCACATCTCTGGACGCGACGCACATATCTTCATACTGTCTTTCCTATGAGGAAGGCACGCCCATCTTCCGTTTCAGGAATCAGGGCGCCAGTGACGAGCTGTGCCGTTCAATGTTCCATGCCATGTGCGCCCACATGAAGGAGCACGGATTCCGGCATTACGAAATATCGAATTTTGCCAAACCGGGATTTGAATCAGCTCACAACAGCAGCTATTGGAACGGGACTCCGTATCTGGGCGTGGGAGCAGGTGCCCACTCTTTCAACGGCAAGTCCAGAAGCTGGAACGTATCTGACCTTGACGCATACATGAAAGGCATTGAATGCGGCAGCCCTGTATCGGAAACCGAGATTCTGACCGCGACGGACATGTATAACGAAAAAATAATGCTGGGGCTTCGCACCGCCGGCGGAATTGAGGCCGATGAAAGGCTGGAACGTGCAGCCCGCAGATATCTGGAATCCGGTCAGATGGTCAAGGAAAAAGGCCGTCTCCACTTGACGGAAGACAGCCTTTTCATAAGCGACTATATTATCAGTGACCTGTTTGAAGATCAGATCATCGACTGAATGACCTTCATGACATCCTCACCTATGGCATTGGCGGCCTCCATGGTCGATGCCTCGGAATAGACGCGGATAATGGGTTCGGTGTTGCTCTTGCGCAGGTGCACCCACTTGTCCGGGAAGTCAATCTTTACGCCGTCAATGTCATTGATCTCCTCTTTTGCGTATATGCCCTTGACCTTGAGCAGTATTGAATCGACATCAGTGCCGGGTTTCAGGTCGATGCGGTTCTTGGCTATGAAATACTGCGGATAGGTCTTGCGCAGCTGGCTTACCTTCTTGCCCTCATGAGCCAGATGACTCAGGAACAAAGCTATGCCTACAAGAGCGTCACGGCCGTAATGAAGTGCGGGATATATGACTCCGCCATTGCCTTCTCCGCCAATGACAGCCCCGGTCTCCTTCATCTTTGTCGTCACATTGACTTCACCTACTGCGGCCGCATTGTACTGCTGGCCGTATGAACGGGTAACGTCACGCAATGCGCGTGTGGAACTCAAGTTCGATACGGTATTGCCAGGGGTGTGCTTCAGGACATAGTCTGCAACTGTCACCAGCGTATATTCCTCACCGTACATGTTGCCGTTCTCATCAATGAAGGCAAGACGGTCAACATCAGGATCTACAACGAATGCCACATCCTGGCCGCCCTTCTTCATGAGTCCCATGATGTCACCCAGGTTCTTTTCAAGAGGTTCAGGATTGTGCTGGAAGTCACCGGTAGGTTCGCAATACAGTTTCTTCACGCTCCTGACACCAAGTCTGTCAAGAAGTTCCGGCAGGATAATGCCTCCTACTGAATTGACGCAGTCTATTGCAACGCTGAAACCGGCCTTGCGGATAGCTTCAACGTCAACCAGGTCAAGTGCCAGAACAGATTCTATGTGACGGCGGTTCATGCTGTCATCGGTCGAATAATGGCCAAGCCTGTCAACTTCGGCATAAAGGAAATCCTCCTTTTCGGCAATGTCAAGCACCTGATTGCCGTCGGCCGCACTCAGGAACTCGCCCTGACTGTTCAACAGTTTGAGGGCGTTCCAGTGACGCGGATTGTGGCTGGCTGTCAGAATAAGTCCGCCATCGGCCTTAAGCCATGTTACTGCAAGTTCTGTAGTGGGGGTTGAAGCCAGTCCGATGTCTGTGACGTCAAAGCCCATGCCCATAAGTGTTCCGCACACGACCTGACGGACCATTTCACCTGAAAGGCGGGCATCACGTCCTACCACGATACGGCTGGCTGAAGGATTGTTCCTGCGCACCCATGTTGCGTATGCCGATACGAACTTCACTATGTCAAGCGGCGTCAGGCCATTGCCGGCCGGGCCTCCTATCTCTCCGCGAATTCCGGAGATTGATTTGATCATTGCCATTTTTGTGTCTGAAAAATTATGTCATAAAATGCGGGATATACATTGCTTGCTGCATTCTGCGTTCCCTGGTTATGGGGAACAATAAGACGGACCCATGCAGCGGACTGTCCGTTCAGCAGTCCCGGTCTGATAAACGGCATGACCATGAGCCAGGCATTGGGAACTGAGCTGCCGTAACAGTTCTTCATCACTCCAGAAGTGAATGAGGCAGTATAATTGTCTCCTGTTCTCTTTACGTTCAAGACATCAGGATCAGTCTCATATCTGTTCATGGTGATTGAATCACCGCTTGCCACGTAGATTTCAAGAAAAGTGGCATTGATATCCCAGTTTTCACCGGAACTGATTGTCTTTCCGGTTCCGCGGCGCAGAATCTGCATATACACGCCGTTGTCCGGGAAAAGGACATATTCGTTTCTGGTCTTGTCTGGACCGATTTCGGGATTGTCTGTTATGGTATCTGTCAGGAATTCTTCAAGTGAAATCACATCAATGTCATGGCTGGCAATCCATGCATTGATGTTTTTGGCTTCACGTTCCTTCTGGTCAGCATACGTTTCCTCATCATCACATGAAGAGAACAGCGTCAGTGAAGCGGCTGCTATCAGAATCAGTGTCAGTTTGTTTGTCTTCATTTCCTTATCAGTTGTTTTATACAGTCTTCATTTGAAACGGACCATTCCTCCAGTCCTTTGCGGAAACGGGCCACAGCTTCATCAAGAGTTCCGCAAAATTCACCGCCCGCTGCATTCATGTGACCTCCACCGTTAAAGAAATCACTTGAAAAACGGTTGCACGGGACATCACCCACAGAACGGAATGACAGTTTGATTATGCCCTGTTCCTTATCCTCCCTGAAGAATGCCGACATCAGAACGCCGCCTATCTGGAGCGGCATGTTCACAAAACCTTCAGTGTCTCCCTTCCTGTAACTGAAACGTTTCAGTTCTTCATCAGTAAGGGTGATCAGCGCCACGGACATTTCAGGAATGACCTGCATTTTCTCATTCAGCACATAACCCTGAAGACGCAGCCTGGATTCCGTATAGTTGTGATAGACACGGCGGTATATCTCATCCTTGTCAACGCCTTTCTCCAGCAGATGCGCTACAGCCATGAACAGTGAAGGGCTGTTGCTGTTGTATGAGAGTGCGCCGGTATCGGTCATTATGCCGGTATAAATGCACTGTGCCATTTCCAGAGAGATATCCTGATAGCCGCCCAAAGCACAGATCAGATGGAACACCAGTTCCGATGTAGATGAAGCTTCCGGATGAGACAGCAGGACATCAAAGTTGGCTCCGGGATATGGATGATGGTCCAAAAGCAGTTTCTTGGCCTTTGAATAAAGGAAACTGGCTGCCACCTTGCCTATGCGGCCTACAGTGTTGAAGTCCAGGCAGCAAAGCACATCGGACTTGTATATAAGGTCCTCAAGCGAATCAGGGTCATCGGAAAAGACCTTAATGTCCGAAGCGCCGGGAAGCCAGTCAAGAAAACCGGGTGCCCTGTCAGGCACTATCACGACAGCCTGCTTGCCCTTGCTTTGCAGATAATGACATAACGCCAGAGATGAACCGATGGCATCACCGTCAGGCCCCATGTGTGTAATAATCACATAACGGTCAGCCCACCCCATCCAGATGCGGAATTCAGTGATGTCACTGCTTGAAATCATGTTCTCTATCATAACATCGGCTTTAATCTGCAAAGGTAGTCATTTACGTTAAAACGGCAAAGTTTTGAAGTGTACTTGCCAGCAATGACAATGCAATACAGAACAGAGCCTGCACAAGACGGTGCGTACGCCGTTCCTTCAGCCACAGGCTTACAAGAATTATGACAGCATACGCCATCCAGACCTGCCAGGCATTGTCGATATGCACCGTCAGACTTGAATGCGGGAACAGTGCTATCCTTTCCAGTGCCCCGTTAACCAGGTTGACCAGACCTGTCAGCAGCCAGACAACACAGCCACGTACTGCAGGCAGCCAGCATGTCATGAGCAGCACCATTGACAGGCACACCACCACGAACATTATCGGGATGACTATGATATTGGTCAGCAGGAAATATGTGGAAAAGTTCGAGAAGCTGAACATGACTATGGGCGCCGTACCCAGCTGTGCAGCCAGAGACACGGCAATGATGCCCCACACATATCTTCCAACGGCGCTGCGCGGGGTGAAAAGACGCTCTATCCCCGGTTCGAAAAGGACAATGGCAAGCACCGCACAGAAAGAGAGCTGGAAACTTATGTCAAACAGGCTTTCCGGACTTGCTGTGAGAATTGCAAGAGCGGCAAACGACAAGGTGTTGACCGGCTGGCTGTCCCTGCCGGTCACGCGGCAGAACGCCAGCATGGAAAACATTATGAGTGAACGGGTTATGGACAGCGGCAGTCCGATGAGCAGGGCATACGCCCACATGATTCCCAAGACCGTCAGTTCACGTACCCACATTGTCCGGCGTCTGAACAGGGCCGCCGGCAGGAGGAAATACAGGAACGCACACATTATGCCGACATGCAGGCCAGACACAGCCAGCACATGACTTGCCCCTGTTGTGGACCAGACCTCCCTCAGTCCGCTGTCTATTTCCCTTTTGCTTCCCAATGACACGGCAGCAGTAACCGCCAGAGCATTGCCCGTCAGTCCCCACTCTCTGTATTTTTCCAGCAGTTTCCGTCTGAAGACCAGGGTCCGGGTATGGAAACCGCCAACATTCATATCCAGTTTCCTCCAGTTGTCTGACGGCACCCATAACGAACCGGATATGCCGTGCCGATAGAGATATCGGGCATAATCAAAATCAGATCCGTCCTCACTGCGGGGACTTTCAATACGGCCATTGAACAGTATGACGTTTCCCGGTACGAGAGCCTTGACGGCGCTGTCCTTCGGGACATACAGATATATGTCCGCACTGACGCTGTCAAACAATGACAGTTCCAGACGATAGCTGCGTTCCCTCTCATACGGATAGTCAGAAAGAACAGCCGCATGAGTCCGCGCTTCATCAGGCCAGTCCACATGTACACGTTTCTGGAAAATTGTGTACATGAACATTCCGGCAAGGAAAAAGGACAGCGACAGACTGAATCCGAACATACGGGACAGCCTGCCGCCGAATATGAAAGTCGTGAAAGTCGTAATCACCGCTGCAAGTGCAAGGGCACAGAGAAGTGACACCTTGATGCGGGTGTTTCCAATGGTATCCGATAAGATTATCCCTGCAATGAGTGGGATGACCAGCCTCATTGAGGGCCAGTCCCTGAGTTTCACCTTATTACCTTATGATAGTTCCTTAAGTGTTTTTATGGCTGCCTCCGGGTCTGACGCGGAAAATACGGTGTTTCCTGAAACCAGGACATCGACACCCGCTCTGACCAGACGGGGAGCCGTTTCAAAATTGACGCCTCCATCGACCTCAATGAGAGCCTTGGAACCGGTTTCATCAATCAGTCTGCGCAGTTCACGGACCTTGTCAATGGAATGTTCAATGAATTTCTGACCGCCGAATCCGGGATTGACGGTCATGAGAAGAACCATATCCACGTCACGTATGACATCGGAGAGCATGCAGACAGGTGTTGACGGATTCAGTGTCACGGCAGCCTTCATGCCATGGTTCTTTATTTCAAAAATTGTACGGTTCAGATGGGTGCAGGCCTCATAGTGGACGTTCAGCATGGATACGCCAAGTTCCTGGAAGCGTTCAATGAACTTTTCAGGCTGGACTATCATAAGGTGTACGTCAAGCGGCTTTTCACAATACTTTGCCACATATTTCAGGACAGGGAATCCGAACGATATGTTTGGAACAAACACTCCGTCCATAATGTCAAGATGCAGCCAGTCAGCCTGACTGCGGTTGATCATTTCAAGGTCCTTGCGCAAGTCACCGAAATCGGCCGACAGGAGCGAAGGTGCTACGATTGTACTCATATCAGATTTCTGTGAAGCCTCAGTTCAGAGAGAACGTACCGGCTTCTTCAGGAAGTTCACTCACAAAACGCAGACCGGCTGCAAAACTGCGTATGAAATCCAGAGTCTTTTCTGCAGGTTTTCCGTATGACACGCCCTTGAGAGCGGCACGCAGAATATTTTCAGAAAGTAAGTAAGAAGTAGTAGAAGTCTCGTCCATAGGCATCCTTTATTTAAGTTTACACTATCTAAACGCAAACTTAAAAAGAATAGTATTCAGGACGGGAAAAATGTTTGCTATTTTTTCTTAAATCATTGCAAGAGCGATGTCCTTTTCCGCTGCCATTTTGCGGATGTTGAGAAGGGCATAGCGCATACGTCCCAGGGCGGTATTGATTGACACGCCTGTAATGTCTGCAATTTCCTTGAAACTGAGATCCTGATAATAGCGCATGAACACTACCTCACGCTGGTTGTCAGGGAGCTGATCGACAAGACGGCGGACATCGGACAGTGTCTGTTCATTGATCATGCTGTCCTCAACATTGGCTTCAGACAGACTGGCATCATTAAGAAGGTCATATTCCTGGGCGTCATTGCTGACAGTATTGCTGCCGTTCTGCTGGCGGTACCAGTCAATTATAAGATTGTGTGCAATGCGTGTCAGCCATGCGCCGAACTTTCCGGCACTTGAATAGCAGCCCTTCTGAAGGGTGACAATTGCCTTGACGAATGTCTCCTGGAAAATGTCATTGGCCAGGTCACGGTTGCGCACAACAAAATTGATGTACGAATACAACTTGTCCTGATAACGTGAAAGGAGGGTATCGAATGCCTTGTTATTACCGTTTGAATAAAGAGAGACCAACATGTCGTCAGTCATCTGATTCAAATTTTCCATTACTTCTTCTTTACTTGGTTTCTGGAGTAAAGTTCAGTCTATAGGCAGTTCGTTTTAGTGAATAATAGGTAGTTTGTTGGGGCAAAGATAATGTGAATTTTTCTTAATGCGCAAGAAATAGTCCGATTTTAACACATTCAGGGGCATTTTCACTCGAAAACATACCCCTGAGACAAGTCATTTCCGCACAAAAAGGCGCCTACCGGCATGCGTTTCTTTCCAGCAGCCTGCACCTCAAGAAGGCGTACTGCCCCACCCTTTACAGACACCTCCAGGAAGCGTTTTCCATCGGTCCGTATTGTACCCGGTTCACAGTCCGATGCTGACACGGGCTGTACTGAACAGACCTTGAAATCCTGACTGCGGCCGTCCGGTCCTTTCAGGGATGCCCATGCTGCCGGATACGGTGAAAGTCCGCGCACGAAATCATAAACCTGCTGCGGCGTACGGTTCCAGTCAATGCGGCATGTCTCCTTGAAGATTTTGGGTGCGCCGCGCAGTTCTCCGTCTGCAAGCTGCTGCTGGCTGATGGGGTGAACGTTGCCGGCAAGAATGTCACCGACAGTCTGAAGCGTCAGCTCAGCACCCAGTTCCATCAGTTTGTCATGAAGCGTGCCGGCATTGTCATCGGACTCTATAGGAATGCGCTGCTGGTGTATTATGTCACCGGTATCTATCTCATGTTTCAGGAAGAACGTGGTTACACCGGTTTCCCTGTCTCCGTTTATTATGGCCCAGTTGATTGGGGCTGCACCGCGGTACTGGGGCAGAAGTGAGGCATGAAGGTTGAAGGTTCCAAGGCGCGGCATGTTCCAGACCACTTCAGGAAGCATACGGAAAGCGACCACAATCTGCAGGTCAGCTCCAAGTGCCGACAGCTGTTCCAGAAATGCGGGTTCCTTCAGCTTTTCAGGCTGAAGGACAGGCAGTCCGGCTTCCAGCGCATACTTCTTGACAGGGCTGCTCTGAAGCACACTGCCATGACGTCCCATGGGTTTGTCCGGCATGGTCACGACACCTGCTATATTGTACCCTCCCTCAACAAGTCTGCGCAAAGTGAATTCGGCAAACTCGGGGGTTCCCATGAACACAATCTTCAAATCCTTCTTTTCCATAATCATTCTTCTGACAGTTCCAGCAGCACGTTGCGGTATGAATTGAATATCTTTGACTTGGATACAAAGCCCACATACAGGCCTTTCTCATCTTCAACCGGCAGGTTCCATGCGCCGGTTTCATCGAACTTCTTCATTACCACATCCATGGGATCGTTCACGGACAGGCGGGCAGGCGGCAGTTCCATCAGTTTCTGGACATAGAAACGGTGGTACAGTTCCTGACGGAACATGATGTTGCGTATGCTCTCAAGGCTGACAACGCCCACAAGACGCTTTTCACCATCAAGTACCGGGAAGAGATTGCGCTTTGAACGTGCTATTGTATTGACCAGCTGTCCAAGATCCATTTCAGGACTGACGGCCAGGAATTCCTTTTCAATTACATTCTCCATGCTCATGAGCAGCAGGACGGACTGGTCCTTGTGGTGGGTCATGAGTTCACCCTTCTGGGCCAGACGCATGGCATAGATTGAATGCGGCTGGAACAGACGTATGGTCAGGTAAGACAGTATTGACACCATCATAAGGGGCAGGAACATCTGGTAGCCGCCCGTGAGTTCAGCTATGAGGAACACGCCGGTAAGCGGTGCGTGCATGACTCCTGACATGAGGCCGGCCATACCGAACAGCGCAAAGTTCTGGACCGATATGTCTGCACCGGGAGAAAGACGGTTCATGATTTCCCCAAACACGAAACCGGTAAGACAGCCCAGGAACAGGCTGGGTGCGAAAATACCGCCGCAACCGCCGCCCGCATTGGTTGCAGTCGATGCGAACACCTTTGCCAGGATGACCAGTGACAGATACAGCAGTATATGACCGCCGCCATAGAACAGCGAACCTTCCATTACACTGTTGGAGTCCTCATTCACGTCCAGCAGCATGGTAATTGTGTCATAACCTTCACCGTACAGAGACGGGAACAGGAATATGAGAACGCTGAGCACCACGGCTCCAACGGCAAACTTCACATAAGGATTCTTAAAACGTTTGAACCAGGTCTCGAACCAGTGCATGGTCTGGGAAAAGTACAGAGACACCAGGCCGCAGACCACGCCAAGCAGCAATGCATAGGGAATCCTGGACAGGTCAAACTCATGCGCCGACACGAAATTGAACATGGCATCGGTCCCGGAGAACACATACGATATGGTTGCGGCTGTGACCGATGATACAAGCAGCGGCAGCAGTGAGCCCATGCTCAGGTCAAACATCAGGACCTCAAGCACGAACACCAGTCCCGCGATGGGCGCCTTGAAGATTCCGGCAATGGCGCCGGCCGAACCGCAGCCCACAAGAAGCATAAGTGTCTTGTGCTCCATCTTGAACATGCGGCCTATGTTTGAACCGATGGCTGAACCGGTAAGAACAATAGGAGATTCGGCACCGACAGATCCGCCCATACCTATTGTAATGGCACTGGCAATGACCGATGAAAACATGTTGTGCGGCTTTATGCGTCCGTTCTTCTTGGACAGCGCATACAGAATCTTGGTAACTCCGTGTCCGATGTCGTCACGGACAATGTATCGGATAAAAAGTCCGGAAAGGAAAATGCCTATGACAGGATACAGCAGCAGGCTGTAGTTCTCCTCGCTGACGGCAAGACTCCCTGAAATAAGCCCGTGGATATATTCTATGAGCCATTTCAGTACAATTGCCGCAAACGATGTGAACACGCCGACAATCAGACTCAGTATGAGAATGAACTGCCGTTCGCTGATATGGTCCTTGCGCCACAGGTTGAATCTGTTCAGTAAAGTTTCGGTCCCCTTTTCCTCCATATCACTCACGTATGACTTTCACCAGACCTCCCGAACCAAGTTTGACAATGCTGGAGGCCGATGCCTGGATGTTTTCATTCTGACGGTATGATACGACATAGTCCACACCTTCAAGTATCACGTCCGATATTTCCCTGAAATTGTGCGGTGACGGTTCACCGCTCACGTTGGCCGATGTCGAGACTACAGCACCGCCAAAACGCGCGCACAGTTCACGGGAGAAATCCTCCTTTGTGACACGGATTCCGGCACTTCCGTCATCGGCAACCAGTTCGGGAGCCATGTGGCGTACATTGTCATATATTATTGTCACCGGTTTCTCCGACAGGTCCATAAGGTCATACGCCACATCGGGGACATCAGGTACGTAATACGCCAGTTTGGCATCGGAATCAATGAGTGAAAGCATAGCCTTGCTGTCACTGCGTTTCTTGAGTTCGAAAATGCGGCGGACGGCGGCACTGTTGGCGGCATCACAGCCAATGCCCCAGATGGTGTCCGTGGGGTACAGAATTATACCTCCGTCACGCATGACCTGTACGGCCTTCTTCACATCATCGGCATATTCCTTCATCAGAATTCGCTTGTAAAATGGAACTTTATGTTCTTGAAATCAATCTGAGCCATCTGCAGCACATAGCTGCTGTCTGCCAGGAACACGTCACGGCCTTCTATGTCCGTTGCCATGAACTGGTACTTGCGCTTCTTGAAGGCCTCAAGTTCAGCTGCGTCATCACTCTCAATCCAGCATGCCTTGTACAGACTGGCGGGCTCCCAGCGGCAGGTGGCATTGTACTCATGTTCAAGGCGGTACTGAATGACCTCAAACTGGAGCTGTCCTACCGTACCGATAAGCTTGCGGCCGTTGAACTGGCTGACAAACATCTGGGCCACGCCCTCGCCCATAAGCTGGTCGATGCCCTTGGCCAACTGCTTGGCCTTCATGGGGTCAGCGTTCTCAATGTACTTGAACATTTCAGGCGAGAAGCTTGGCAAGCCCTTGAAATGCAGTTTTTCGCCCTGGGTCAGAGTATCACCTATCTTGAAGTTTCCGGTATCGGGAAGACCTATGATGTCACCCGGCCAGGCCTCTTCAATGGTGCTCTTGCGCTGGGCCATGAACTGCGTGGGCGATGAGAAGCGGAATGTCTTGTCCAGACGCACATGATAGTAAGGCTCATTTCTCTGGAATCTGCCCGAGCACACCTTGCAGAATGCCACTGACGAACGGTGGTTGGGGTCAATGTTTGCCGTTATCTTGAACACGAATCCCGTGAACTTGTCGTCTTCAGGACGGACCTGACGTTCCAGCGCCTGGGTGGGACGCGGACTGGGTGCAATCTTGACAAAGCAGTTCAGCAGTTCCTGAACGCCGAAATTGTTCAGAGCCGATCCGAAAAACACAGGAGCCAGATTGCCGTCCAGGTAAGCCTGATGGTCAAAAGGCTCATAGACGCCGTCAATAAGCTCCAGGTCCTGGCGCAGTTTTGCAGCATTGCCTTCACCGACATGAGCCTCCAGGTCCGTGCTGTTCACATCGACCTCAACACATTCTGTCACCATCTGCTTGTTGGGTGTGAACAGGTTCAGCTGCTGCTCATATATGTTGTAAACACCTTTGAAACGGGCGCCTTTCTCAATGGGCCAGCTCAGGGGACGCACATGAATCTTGAGTTCCTCTTCAAGTTCGTCAAGCAGGTCAAACGGGTCCAGACCCTCACGGTCCATCTTGTTGACAAAGACAATGACCGGCGTCTTGCGCATGCGGCAGACCTCCATGAGACGGCGCGTCTGAAGCTCGACACCTTTGGCGCAGTCAACCACAATGATTACGCTGTCAACAGCTGTCAGCGTACGGAAAGTGTCTTCCGCAAAATCCTGGTGACCCGGCGTGTCAAGAATGTTTATCTTGTAACCGTCATAATCGAACTCCATGACCGATGTGGTGACTGAAATGCCGCGCTGCTTCTCAATCTCCATCCAGTCCGATGTGGCTGTCTTGCGTATCTTGTTCGACTTGACGGCTCCGGCAACCTGAATCTGGCCGCCGAACAGCAGGAACTTTTCGGTAAGCGTCGTCTTACCGGCATCGGGATGCGATACAATCGCAAACGTTCTTCTTCTATCTATTTCTTCCATAACAATCAGTCCAAGTCAAGAGTACCGGCCTTGTCCTCCTTATAAAGGGCGGAAAGCAGTCCGATGAATGCGGACACGGCTGCCACCGCCTGTGCTGTCGATGCGCTTATGGGCCTGTTCTGCAACTTGAGCATCAGCACGCCGTACAGCATATTGAAGCAGTCGCGCAGTTCTTCATTGCCGGTTTCGCCGTTCTTTGCCCTGAATTCGACTATGAACGGCAGAGCCTTGTAGTACGCATCGGTGTAGCGGGGCTGTTTATGTGAATCCAGCAGACGCAGGTGCAGGTCCTGCAGCATGACAAGCACATTCTCATTGATCTGAAGGTGCCCTTTTTCAGTCTTTCCCTCAATCCTCATCATGTCTGCCATATCGGAATACCACTGCTTCCACGCCCGGCTGTCAGACTCACTGCGGCCGCTGGCACGGATAACCGTTTCATAAAGGCGGTCAGCGTCAAGAGAGGCCGCACGGATCATATCTTCAACCTGCCACATGTACAGCAGGTATTCTGAAATGTTGCTGTTCCTGAGTTCTTCCGATACGAACATATTACAACTTTATAAGAATCATTACAAGCCAGCCCAATGCTGCCACAATAAGTACAGTTCCCAGAATACGGTTGATCATCCACAGGCCGCGAAGGTCAAAGCGGTTGCGTATCCTGTTGATGAGAAATGTCAGAGTCAGCCACCAGCACACGTCACCGGCCAGAGTGGCCAGGTAGGTCTCGGCCTTCATGCCCAACGAAAAGCCGTCAACCGGAACTGAAAAGAAGGTGAACAGTCCCATGTAGAAGAATACGACCAGAGGATTGACAATTGCCACAAGAAAGCCGGACAGGGTAAACTGCCACCATGATTCCTTCACGACTGTGTCACCCTTTGATTTGGCCAGCGGGTTGCTTCTTATTGTCACGAATCCGAATACAAGCAGCAGAGCACAGCCCACAAGTTCCACGACCAGAGCCACTGTGGGATTCTCTAGATATCCCAGAACCAGTGACAGGCACATTATTGTAATGAAAATATAGATGGCATCACTTATGGAAACGCCAAGTCCTGTCTGGAATCCTCTTCTACGGTTTCTGTTAAGAGTCCGCTGTATGACCAGCACTCCTGACGGTCCCGTTGGAGCCGCAGCCAGAAACCCCACAGCCATACATTTCAGCAGCAATATGAACGATTCCGTAATCATCGGACAGACTTTCCTGTAACAGACTGCAAAGGTAAGGATATATCATGACATTCACGCGCGCACAGGCAACTTTTGAACAAAGAGACGGCCCCGTGCCTTTTGGTGCCGGAGCCGTCATAGAAAAAACTTCAAATAATCATTTGTTTCTCTTCTCGCCAAAAGCCAGATTAAGGCCAACGCTGAAATTCAATCCGAAATCATTGATTGGGATATACTGAGGATTGAGTTCTGCAGTCAAGCGGTCAACTGCAATGAAGAAATTGAGTCCTGACGGATGCAGATTTGCAACCAGTCCCATTGATGAGCCATAAGTTGAAGCCGCATAATTTCCGACAACATCAAACCAAGAACAAGGCTTCATGCATATTGAGGTACGGGATTCAGTATAAGGCCACAGACCTGTTTTAATGGTCAGCAGTTCACAGAAAGAAAGCCATTTGGCAAATGGCGTCGTATATTCGGCACCTATACGGAATGTGGCATCCAACATTACCTGCTCACTGGCAGAAGAAGAAGTCTCATCAAGTTTGATCATTTCCTTAAACTGATCAGTGACACCATCAAACACATCATTGTTGTCACCCGTCACATCAATTCCGTTAAAACCGTCAAAGTCCACCGCCGCATTTCTGACTGTTGAATATTTGCTTAAGTTCTTCCAGCCGATCAGTCCCAAATCAGTGACGGAAGCGGAAAGTTCAAGCCCTTCAACAATATCCTTCATATCATATTCTGCGCCCAAGTCGACTGCAAAACCATAGCTGTGAGGCATCTTGAAACTGAAATCCTCCAACCCTTCAATGGTCTTGTCCTCAGAATTGTATTTCAGCGCTGTTCCGGGAATTGAAGCCATCAGTGTACCGTCAGTACGAACTTTCCATATGTCATCTGACAGATCGGCTTCAATTGATTCAAAGACCACATCAGCATAGGCCAGTCCCTGAATGAATTTCAAGCCCATACCGACTGTCAGGTTTTCAGTGATTTTATGAGAATGCGCCAGCGTCCATTCAATGTAACTGACTGATCTGACATTCATGTCTTCAATCAGATACGAACCGGGTGAGAGACCGGCCTTCATGAAAGCGAAAAGATTCTTGGGAATGTTCACCTGCTCATTGTTTCTCAATTTCACATTGAACATGGTAAAACCTCTCTTACTGCCAACGCCCAATGAAAGGATATCCATATTGACACCGACATTGAAACTTGCGGCGTCCGGCAGATTGTCAAGGAACGCCTTCGAATCAACGTCAGAGCTCATGAATGTAGTCAGCATTTCGGGATTTGAAGCGGACTGGAACAAAAAGTTTCCAAGTCCCACACTGCTTTGCGCGTCAATGTTGATATTGCTGATTCCAGGAATTGCGACAAAGACCCTACGTTCTGGCGCGAAAGCCGGATTCAGCTGATATCTCTGATTGAAACCCTCAAGGAAATAGGTTGAATTGGATGTCTGCGCCAATGACATGGAAGCAACCAACAGCATTGAAACTGCCATGACTGACTTACTGAAAATGAAATTCTTTTTCATAGCTGCATTATGTTATAGGTTACTTACTTCCATTATCTGTCAAATCAACATTCAAGCCGTCCGGAATATTCAGTTTGAGACCCTGGAGAAGGACATACTGTCCCTTCTTCAAACCGGCTCCACCCGCCGCTTGAGAAACATCGCAACAGACAGTCAGCACTATCGACTCCAGATTCCTCAGGCCGCCATCCTGTACCTTCAACACCAGTTCCATCTTACTGTCCACGCCATTGTCACTGCCGGGGGCAATTCTGCAGGTGTCAATCACTATCCCGTCCATTTCACGACCGTTGGAATCCAAAGCCCGACCGGCAAATTTCACGCCAAAAGGAACTGTGCTTCTGACATCGGCAGCAATGTCAAGTTCGACATCACCGGCTATCTTGTCTGCCACATCCTTCAAACCGTCGGAAAGCCCATCAACAGTATCCGAATATTCGATGTGAAGATTGTCAAAGGACATTGGAATCAGCACATCATAATTTCCGCACAATGACATTTCCCTGTTCAAATCCACAAAATGGTTTACAGACTGGTCCGCTTTGGCTGTCAGATCAAATGAAATCTTGTCAGGAATCTGTTCCATCAAATCACCGAGATGGCTCATTCTGACAAAAACCGTATCATTTGAACTGTCATAAGGCATCTGTTTCTTTGAAATAATCAGAGTAATATGCCTGGAATCAGTCCCTGCAGCACACTCAGGAATAGTTATTGCACCGTTATCCGGGGTGACGCGTTCTGCAACCGGTGTTCCATCCTCATTATATGAAGAAAGGGCCAGGTCCATGACAACAGGAACTGTCACCTTACTGTCAAGGTTCAGAATAATCTGCGGATCTTTCAAGTCCAACCTGTTATTACCGTCCTTCAGGAAATCAAGATCATCTCCCAGAGACAGTTCAATTTCCTCATGTATGGGATCAATCTCAGGATTCACCTTTCCATAAATTGAATTCACCCTGATTGGATCAATTTTCACAGAAGGTGTCACCACAATATCTCCAAGATCAGAACTGGAAACAGATGCATTTTCCAGCAACATGACACCGGATACTCCAACATTCTCATTCTTGACGACAAAGCGGCCGTCAGACGTACTGATAAAGTCTTCAAATTCAAGTCTGCATATCTTAAGACCGTCAATTGCGAATCCAGGTCCGTCCGATGCCAGTTCTGCACGGGTCAGTTCTCCGTTCAACAGCAAAGAATGACCGCCGTCAGCCACACTGATTCTGTCAGCGTCATTTCCAGAGTAGTCAATATAGACGAATGAAGGGAATGCCACCTTGATATTTGACATTGTAAGGTTATCAATGCCTTTTGGCATTCCATTGAAATGAAGTCCGATGCGGATGTTTGCCGGATTGATGTCTATGCGTTTAAGAGCCGTCAGAGCCTTGTCAACCTTCTCATCAATTGACAAGGCTGATGAAGATGAAATATCAGTCGATATGGAATCTGTGATAACATTGGCGGTTTCTATGGCGAAGATGCCGCTCACAGACACCGAGAAATCCGTGTCACCCAGACTGTTGATATCCGAAAGGGATACGTTTTCCTTTCCGCCTATTGTTCCGTGGCCGGAATATGAAACAGTATTTGGGATGACCATCTTCTTGTCAGCGTCAATCCGGTATTTGGAGGCATCGAGAGACTTGACGCGAAGGTCTATTGTCTTTCCGACAGCTTTTGAGAGCAGGACAACCAGTGAATCCCCTCTCCATTCACCGGCGTTCTGGCCGTCAGTGGTAAGGCAGGTCCGTTCAAATTCAAACTCTGAAGGGAATTTCAGCGCCACATAACTGTCTGATGAAAGTTCAAACGGGTTTATGTCAATATCTGACATGGCCACATACAGATGACTGCGGTCTGAATCGAAAACAATGCTCTCAACGGAACTCACGCCATCCAGACCGGACACCAGACATGATGATGAAATTTCATCACTTGGCACCAGAATGCTCTTGTTCTTTGTCGAGACCTCCAGATCGGCCATATTCAGCTTTTCATCAATTCCTATGCCCACCTGGAACTTCTTCTCACCTGAAAAAGACACATCGCCTCCAATTTTCAGGCTGAGACTATACTTGAGTTTGTCCGAGAAGTCTATTACATCAGAAAATGAAGAAAAACCAGCCTCCATGACAAGCAGCGAAATTGGCAGAACGGAATTTCCGCTTGAAAGGCCCGAAACGTATTCTCCTGACTTCATGCTGATATTCAGCACATTGTCTATGGCAGAGACACCTGAACCTATATAGGAGTCAAGCAAGTTGTCTTTGGCTATTCTGAAATTGTCAGGAAAAGTAACATTCAAGTTGTCTATTGTTATTTTAGGGTTGTCCAACAGATTGAATACGCCTGCAAGATTGACATTCAAGGTGACACGCTGCCCCATTCCTTTTTCTGTACCGAAACAAACCTTTTGCAGAGTCCTGACATCGGAAGGAAGAGTGTATGTGAATCCGACTTCCACTTCCTGTTCTTCAATAATTACAGGAACTTCGACATGAAAAGCTGAGCCCGTCCCCATAACAGAAATCTGTTCAGTGGAAAAAACACTTTCCAGATTCGGAAGACTGGCATTCACCGAACTCAGGTCAACAGATGGGATACCTATCGTTATCTGGCTTTTCCTTTCATTCAATGTCACGTCATCGGGAGTGGGATTGTCAAAATGGGTCCTAACCTCATCCAAAGAAATGTCATCGATATTGAGCACGACAGAATCAATTGCCACTTTCACGTCTTTGATGCTGTCAGACATTCTGATTCCGAAATAGCCGCCTTCAAGAGTGTCAAGGACGGAACCGTCCTTTA
This sequence comes from Candidatus Colenecus caballi, assembly GCA_018065615.1. GTDB lineage: Bacteria > Bacteroidota > Bacteroidia > Bacteroidales > Bacteroidaceae > Colenecus > Colenecus caballi. The sequence continues at coordinate 22,689 of JAGHSY010000046.1, forward strand.
TTTCAATGAGTGAATCAATGAATATTGTATCCAGACTTCCCAACGGTATTGTCAGATTGGTACCTATCCGCATACCCAGACTGATCTTTTTGTCCAGATTAAGGTCTTCCGAGAAGGAAATGCAGGAGTTGAAGCCAAATGCCGCCAGAATGACGCAAAGCACCGTTTTTCTTTTGATTTTCTTCATAATGGATATGATAATGAATATTTTGCCGCAAATATACAACAACGGCAACACAAAACAGAGTCCAAACAATGGAAAAAAGTATATGACTTATTTTCTGACCGTAACACGGACCCCGGAGATTCTGCGTTCCTTCTTTTCGTTGACCCTCATTGTCAGATCCCGGCAGACAATTTCCTCATCCTTTCTGGGAAAGTCACCCTTCAGTTCCAGGAGAAAACCGGCCAGAGTATCGGCTGAACCGACAAAAGACGAATATTCGTCCTCGTCAAGATCCAGAATACGGAAGAAATCAGACAGGGGGGTCTTTCCTTCAAACAGATAGGAGTCCGGTCCGACCTTTCTGTAATTCACAGACTCTTCATCGAACTCATCATTGATTTCCCCAAGAATCTCCTCAATTATATCTTCCAGTGTCACCAGCCCCGATGTCCCGCCAAACTCATCGACCACAATTGCCATATGCACGCGGCCTGTCTGGAAATCATGCAGGAGATCATCGACCTTGCGTGTTTCCGGAACAAAGAATGCCGGACGGATAAGCGACTGCCAGCGGAAACTGTCACCTTTTTCAAGATACGGAAGCAGGTCCTTGATATAAAGTATACCTTTTATATTGTCCGATGTCCCGGAATAGACAGGCACTCTTGAATAGAAATTGCGTCCTATGCATTTCATGACATCGGAATATGACGCCCTGATATCAAGCATGACCATATCTATTCTTGAGGTCATGACGTCAAGCACCGTTTCATCACCGAAACGGATCACACCTTCAAGCATCTGCTGTTCTTCTTCTATGTCCGATGTGTCAGTCAGTTCGAGAGCATGTTCAAGCTGATCTACGGAAATGTCGTAATTACCGCTTACAGGAATATGTGCAGCCAGAGACTTTGACCGCATGAGCAATGACGACGCAGGCCGCAGCAAGGTGGTTAGAACAGTCAGCAGAGGCGCCGCCTTCAAACTGAAAGACAGGGAATTGTGAGCAGAATAAAGTTTTGGGACAATCTCACCGAAAAGAAGCAGGATAAATGTAAGAATTACAGTAATTACAATGAACTCAAGCCACTGCGCGCTGAATGTAATCATTTGGGCGAAGGCCAGGTCCAGCAGAAGGATCAGGGCCACATTCACCAGATTGTTGGCTGTCAGGACCGTGGCCAGCAGACGTTCGGAATCGGACAGCAGCGCGTCAGCCTTGCGGCAGGATGGTTGTTCCCCTTCTTTGATACGTTTCAACTCTTCAGGGGACAGAGAGAAGAATGCCGTTTCCGATGCTGAAATGAAGCCGGAAAGCAGCAGAAGAAGCAGGGCCGTCACCAACGAGATGACGGACCCCACTGTCGGAGCATGGAAAGACACTTCTGAAAGTGCCATTCCTGCTGATGCCAAAATCAAACAGGTTTCTATAACTGCTGTTATTTAAAATCAGAACGGGATATCGGAGTTTCCGGGTCCCGGTTGCACAGGAACTGCTGATGCCTGAGCCGGTGCTGCCGGTGCTGCTTGCGCGACCGGTGCGGCCGGTGCTGCCGCAGGTCTTGGAGTCAGCATTTCCATTGTGTCAACGAAGATTTCCGTCACATAGCGCTTGACACCATTCTGGTCATCATAGCTGCGGGTTCGGATACTGCCTTCAACATAAAGCTTGTCGCCTTTGTGAACGTATTTTTCTACGGTTTCGGCCAACCCGCGCCAAAAGACAAGGTTGTGCCAATCTGTACGGTCTGGCACCTGAGTGCCGTTCTGAGCTACATAGCCACGTTCCGTAGTGGCCAAAGGCAGGTTTGCAACACAAACATGGTTGTCCAGGTATCGGACTTCAGGATCCCTGCCCACGTTTCCAACTAAAATTACTTTGTTAACTGACATAATTAAATAGGTATTAAAATTTTTCAACGGCAAATATAATCACAGAAACGGACCGGACCAAATTGAAGGACATGTTTTTCTGCACTGACAAAAAGGATTAAAAAAAACGCATAAAATCAAATGAAATGTTTGGGTTGTCATCAAAATGAACTACATTTGCAACTCGAAAAAACAAAAGACGTTTTTAGACTTAAAGAATTGAAAATATGACAAAAGCAGATGTTGTAAGCGAGATTGCCAAGAAGACCGGTATTGACAAGACCGATGTTCTTGCATGTGTAGAAGGTTTCATGGAGGTCGTCAAGGAGTCTCTTGAAAATGACGAGAACGTTTATCTTAGAGGTTTCGGCAGCTTCATCACCAAGAAGAGAGCAGCCAAGGCCGCACGTGACATACTCAAGAACACCACCATCACCGTTCCCGAGCATAAGATTCCCGCTTTCAAGCCGGCAAAGACTTTTGCATCAGCTGTAAGAAAGTAATATTAACCCTAAATACTTATAACTATGCCTAGCGGTAAAAAGAAAAAAAGACATAAGATGTCTACGCACAAGCGTAAAAAAAGACTGAGAAAGAACAGACATAAGAGCAAATAAGTGTCTGACAAGACTACAAAGAACAAACTTGCCGTGAATGAAAGGCGCCGGGTTTGTTCTTTGCTTTTCAATAACAAGACCCATTATATCCGATGATAAGCGAACTGACAGTCAACGTACAGCCCGACAGCATACAGATAGCCATAACAGAAGACCACAATCTGGTTGAATACCAGAAGGAAAGTCAGGAGATGACTTTTGCGGTCGGAAACCTGTATCTGGGAAGGGTCAAAAAGCTCATGCCCGGACTGAACGCCTGTTTTGTGGACATCGGATCTGAAAAGGAAGCGTTCCTGCATTACCAGGATCTGGGACCGCAGTTCGTTTCACTTCAGAAATACATCAAGCAGGTCCGCAGCAACCGCAAGAAACTGTTCCCGTTCAGCAAGGCTCAGAATGTCCCCTTTGACGAAAAGGAAGGAAACATTTCCACCGTCCTTGAGCAGGGACAGGAGATTGTCGTCCAGGTTGCAAAGGAGCCTATCTCCACCAAAGGTCCGCGTCTGACCGGCGAGATTTCATTTGCCGGACGTTTTCTGGTCCTGATACCTTTCTCCGATAAGGTGTCTGTCTCATCAAAGATCAAGTCACCGGAAGAGCGCGCACGCCTCAAACAGCTCATACACAGCATCAAGCCCAGGAACTGCGGTGTGATTGTACGCACCGTAGCAGAAGGAAAGCGTGTTGCGGAACTTGACAGTGAACTTTCCGTGCTGTACCGCCGTTGGGAAAACAGTCTGGAACTGGCACAGAAAGCAGAAAAACCTGCTACGCTTATTTTTGAAGAGACCAGCCGCACAATTGCCGTACTGCGTGACATGCTGAACTCGTCATACGAGTCAATTCATGTCAATGACGAAAAGACGTTCAAGGAAATCCGCGACTATGTGGAACTGGTCGATCCGGAAAAGGCGGGGATAGTCAAGCTCTACAAAGGCGAACTGTCCATTTTTGACAACTTTGCCATAACCAAGCAGATCAAGTCCTCTTTCGGACGTGTGGTTTCATACAAGAGCGGAGCCTATCTGGTCATTGAACATACTGAAGCGCTGCATGTGGTTGACGTCAACAGCGGCCACCGCGTCAAAGCCGGCACTCAGGAAGAGAATGCCCTTGAGGTCAACCTTGGGGCTGCCGATGAACTGGCCCGCCAGCTCAGACTGCGTGATATGGGCGGCATAATTGTGGTTGACTTCATTGACATGAACCTGGCCGAAGACCGTCAGAAACTGTACGAACGCATGTGCCAGAACATGGAGCGCGACCGTGCCAAACACAACATTCTGCCTTTGAGCAAATTCGGTCTGATGCAGATTACCCGCCAGAGAGTACGTCCCGTCATGGACGTTCCCGTTGACGAGACATGCCCGACATGTTTCGGCAAGGGCACCATCAGACCGTCAATACTTTTTACGGACCAGCTTGAACGCAAGATAAGCTGTCTGAAAGACAAAATGAAGACCCGCCGTTTCAGGCTCTACGTACACCCCTACGTGTACGCGTATATAAATAAAGGTGTCATCTCACTCAAGCGCAGATGGCAGCTGAAATACGGATGGGGCTTGTCTGTTATTCCTGACCAGAATCTGGCCTTCCTTGCCTACAGATTCACCGACACAAACGGTGTTGAGATTGACATGAAGGAAGAGCATGAAGTTCTGTAATGGATATCCGCGCCATATTTCTTGACATTGACGGAACTCTTGTCAGTTTCAATACCCACCGCATACCTGAATCGGCCGTTTCCGCTTTGGCCGAGGCACGGAAAAAAGGAATAAAGGTCTTTATTGCAACCGGCCGTCCGACAATAATCATTGACAACATAGGACAGTTGCAAAGCGCCGGACTGATTGACGGATACATTACAATGAACGGCGCATACTGCTACCGGGGCGACAGAACTGTTTCCAGCACTGCAATACCGCCGCATTGTGTCAGTTCCGTATGGAAATGGTGTGTGGACCACGGGCGTACCTGCATTGCCATACGTGAGCACGACCTGTGTATAAGCCGTGATTCGGACCAGCTTCAGGAAATATTCTACAAGCAGCTCAAATGCACCACGCCAATGCCTGAGCTGAAACCGGGACAGGACATCAACAGCCGGCCCATCTTCCAACTGACAGCATTCTTCACTCCCGATGAGGAGCAGAGCAGCGAGCTGGCATCGGCCTTGAACGGATGCAGCACAGGCCGATGGCACAACTCCTTCACAGACATAACAGCGGCCGGCTGCACCAAAAGTACGGGCATTGATGCCTTTGCAACCGCATTCGGATTCAGCCTTGGGCAGACAATGGCTTTCGGTGACGGCGGCAATGACATTCCAATGCTGAAACATGCAGGAACAGGAATTGCCATGGGCGGAGCATCGGACATTGTCAAGGCCGCATCGGACTATATCACCGATGACGTTGACAATGACGGAATCAGAAACGCGCTGGTCCATTTCGGAATAATCTGAGTTTTTCATTAACACATTCTGCACATCTGCGTCATTATAACAGAAACGGTTCAAAACGTATATGACACCAGAATCCCTCACAGAAACATACAAGTCACTGAGTGACGGTCTGTACAGGGTGGCGTACTATATTCTTGAATCGCAGTCCGATGCGCAGGATGCCGTGCAGGACCTTTTCATCAAACTGTGGAACACCAGAGAGCAGCTGGACACGGTACTGAATCTGAAGGCCTACTGTACAACGCTAATGAAGAACCTCTGCATAGACCGTCTGAGACGCGAATCAAAGGTCCAAAGCACCGAACTGACATTTGACATGGCCGAAACGCGTCAGATTGAGGACGATTACATGACAAAGGAAAAGCTGAGACGTGTCATGACGGCCATTGGAAAACTGCCTGCCCGCCAGCGTGACGTGATGAGGATGTACGTGTTTGAGGAAAAGTCTTATGACGAGATAGCAAAGATAACCGGAATGTCCAACCTGACTTTGAGGGTACTGCTGAGCAATGCCCGCAAGTCATTAAGGAATGAGATATGAAACGATTTGAAGACTTTGAAAAACTGAGTGCCGCCGATCTGGAACGGATTGCGGAAGATGAAAGCATCATGGTTCCCGCCGGGCTGGGACATGACATTGAATGCACGGCACGCACGCTTCAGGTTCTGGCCGGACAGGAGGAGCCTGTCAGCAGACATGCCCAGAACAGGCGCATGTCGGTCTTTTCATATGGCGCAGCGGCGGCGGCAGCCATTGCTGTGCTTCTGACACTGTCTCTTCATGAGCCCAAGGACACGTTTGACGACCCCATGCTTGCGTACGCACAGCTGGAGCAGACATTCGGTTTTATTTCTGAGAAAATGAACGCCGGCTTTGACATAGCTCAGACAGCCGATCCGGCAATTGAAAAAACGATAAACGCATTGAAATGAAAAGAATAGCAGCCATTCTGGCAACATTGGTCATGTTTGCCAACGCGGCCTTAGCACAGGACAGCAGGGCCATTTACAACAAGTATTCGGACAATGACGATGTCAGTGCAGTGTATATCTCGTCATCCATGTTCAAGCTCATAGGCAAACTGCCAAGCATGGAATTCGGCAGCAGCGAAATGAATCTGGCACCGCTCATAAAGACCCTGGACTGCATGTATGTCATAGACTGTGACGACTCCGGTACTATCAGGAACATAAAGGAGGACCTGAGCAAGTACATGAAGAAGAACAAGTTCGAAATGCTCATGGAAGTCAAGGACAACGGTGAGGTGGTAAGAATCTACACATCAGGCGATGACAGCACCGTGACCCATTTCATTCTGACTGCAGCCGAAGACGATGACCAGTACACCCTGATCTGTCTTGACGGCACCATGAACCGTGAAGAGCTTGAAAAGTTCATTGCCAAGGCGGCAAAGGAACTGAATTAGAAGATATCATCTCAACAGCAGGACCATTCCCACTGTCAGAGGCCTGTCTTCACCCAGCCTGTTGCGTCTTGAAAGCGCCCCCAACTTTATGCCATACTGTTGGGAGATTGACCAGAGAGTGTCACCCGGCCTGACTGTATAAGTTCTGTTTTCCCTGTCGGCACGCGCTTTCTTGCGTTCCAGAAATATGTTCGAACCGGCTGGCGGAACGTATTTGCGGCTGACCTCATTGAAACGGCGCAGCAGACTGATACTGATCTGATATTCACGCGCAATGTCCTTAAGCGTTTCACCGTCACGCAGTTTCACGCAGTTCAGGTCATTGACCAGCAAAGGCTGATGCGGCAGCTGGCCCTGTTTCAGACGACGGCCGTTGCCCGTATCATAGCTGTCCAGTCCGTATCGTTCTATTATTTCAATAAGTTTAGTGGCATAAGTCGGACTGGTGGCATAGCCGGCAGCCTTAAGACCTTTGGCCCACCCCTTGTAGTCCGTGGACTTGAGCGAAAACAGCGATTTGTATCTTGACCCGTTCAGCAGGAACTGTGAATGGTCGCGGAATGATTCATCGGCACTCTTGTAGCACCTGAAACATTCGCCTTTGGCATCATCGTCATGATACATTTTCCCGCCAGTCCAGTCACTGTGGCATTTTATTCCGAAATGGTTGTTGCATCGGGTTGCCAGAGTGCTGCGGCCCGCATCGGACTCAAGAAGGCCCTGCGCAAGTGTTATGCTGGCAGGTATCCCATACTTTTTCATCTGGTCCACCGCCATATCACTGTACTTGGCAATGTATGAGGAATATGCATCGGACCCGGCCGCCGGCTGCCCCGTCACCGTCTTTTGGACAGAGCACGACACCAGCGCCAGCATGATAAAAACGGCTGTTGCAAACCTATGTTTCATATTCATATGCGAATTTACATCAAAAAAAGTAACTTCGCAGTCTAAAACGTCACGATAATGAAAAAGAACAGTCTGACAATAAATTGGAGTATATTTGAGTACGATGAACTGCAGGCTTGTGACCGGGCTCTGATTGAAGCGGCAAAGAAAGCTACAGACGGCAGCCATTCACCATATTCCGGGTTCAGGGTAGGAGCCGCCATTCTGCTAGAGGACGGAACAGTCGTGACTGGCAGCAACCAGGAGAATGCGGCATATCCTTCAGGTCTTTGCGCCGAACGCACAGCCCTCTTCGCTGCAGGACATTCATATCCTGACAAGGCTGTCACCGCCCTTGCCATTGCCGCCAGGAACTCAAACGGCTTTACGGCACAACCCATAACCCCATGCGGCGCGTGCCGTCAGGTCATTGCTGAAACCCAGTCCCGCGGCGGTCAGCCCATCAGATTTGTCCTTTTTGGAACAGAGGGTACAATGGTCATTGAAGGAGGTGCAGGCAATCTTCTGCCATTCTGTTTCGGAGCGGAATCAATGGAGTGAGAAAATCTGCCACACTGTCACCAAGTCCGCATTGGCACAATCTTTGCTGCTTTTAGTGCGAACTTAATTCTTTAGAGAAAAATGAAGAAAGGAAACAAGCATAATATGTCAGAAAAAATCCAAAAAGAAGAACAGGTCGAAGAGAAAGTTGAAGAGCAGAAGGAAGAAACTCAAAAGCAGGAGGAGGAAACCGTTGAGTCAAAGCTTGCAAAGACAGAAGAACTGGTAGCCGAACTTCAGGACCGCCTGCTCCGCCAGATGGCTGAATTCGACAACTACCGCAAGCGTACCGTAAAGGAGAAGGGTGACCTCATCAGGACTGCCGGAGCCGATGTAGTGACCGACATCCTGCCTGTCATTGATGATCTTGAGAGAGCCATTGCCAATTCAGAGAAGTCCGATGACTACAATGCGCTGAAGGAAGGGCTCGGACTCATATACAACAAGCTGATGCATGCTTTGGAACAGAAGGGACTGGAAAAGATTTCCCCCAAGAACGAGCCTTTCAACACTGATCTTCACGAAGCCATTGCCACATTGCCGGCCACTGAAGACACGCCTTCAGGCACTGTCATCGACTGTGCCATTGACGGCTACAGAATGAATGAGAAAGTACTGCGCTACGCAAAGGTAGCAGTTGCACAATAAACCTTACACATGGCAAAGAGAGACTACTACGAAGTGCTTGAGGTCCCCAAGACCGCAACCGCTGACGAGATAAAGAAGGCCTACAAGAAAAAGGCCATACAATACCACCCGGACCGCAATCCCGGTGATGCCACCGCAGAAGAGAAGTTCAAGGAGGCCGCCGAGGCATACGGTGTCCTGAGCGATCCCGACAAGCGCGCCCGTTATGACCAGTTCGGTTTTGACGGCCTGAACGGAGCTTCCGGCTTTGGCGGAGGCGGATTCGGCGGCGGACAGGGCATGTCCATGGATGACATTTTCTCAATGTTCGGTGACATTTTCGGAGGTGGAGGCGGATTCAGCGGATTTGGAGGATTCGGCGGATCACGCAGCCGTCAGCGCGGAGAACGCAAGTCTCAGGGATCGGACATCAGAATAAAGGTGTCCCTGACTCTTGAAGAGATAAACAGTGGTGTCACAAAGAAGTTCAAGCTCAAGAAACTTGTCCCCTGCCAGCATTGCCACGGCACCGGAGCCCAAGGCGGTTCAGGAATGGAGACCTGCCCCGACTGTCATGGATCAGGCACGATTCTGCGCACGCAGCAGAGTTTCTTCGGAATGGTCCAGACACAGGCTGTATGCCCGCGGTGCGGAGGTGAAGGCAAGATTATCAAGGACCGCTGTCCGCATTGCAGCGGTGACGGCGTTGTCTATGGCGAAGAGATTGTTGAGGTGACTATTCCGGCCGGTGTCGCTGAAGGCATGCAGCTTTCAGTTGACGGCAAGGGCAATGCCGGAAAGCACAACGGATACAACGGCAACCTGCTCATTCAGATTGAGGAGCAGCCGCACAAGGACCTTATCAGAGACGAAAACGACCTTGTCTATAACCTTCTTCTGTCCGTACCGCAGGCAGCGCTTGGAGGTGCTGTCGAAGTTCCCACACTGGACGGTGCCGTCAAGATGAAGATAGACCCCGGCACACAGCCCGGCAAGATGTTGCGCCTGCGCGGAAAAGGACTGCCGGAACTGCACAGCAGCCGTCGCGGCGACATGATTGTCAACGTCAGCGTCTACATTCCCGAAACCATGTCAAAGGATGAGAGACAGGCCATGGAGAAGTTCCAGACATCGGACCATTTCCAGCCCACGCTGTCAGTCAAAGAAAAGATTTTCAGAAAATTCAAGAGCTATTTTGACTGAGCTTAAATGAACTACAAGGAAGCCGTAGATTATCTTTTCACCCAGACCCCACTGTTCCAGAACGTAGGGGAAAAGGCATACAAGGAGGGACTGGACAACACGCTGGCGCTGGACAGGCGCACAGGCAGCCCGCACAGGATGTACAAGACTGTCCATATTGCCGGCACCAACGGCAAGGGAAGCGTGTCACACACTCTGGCAGCAATACTTCAGGCTGCAGGATACAAGGTCGGGCTCTACACTTCACCCCATCTGCTGGATTTCCGTGAACGGATACGGGTCAACGGACGTCCTGTAAGTCCTGAATTTGTCATAAAGTTCATTGAAGACAACAAGGATTTCCTGGAACCGCTCCACCCCAGCTTCTTTGAAGTTGCCACCGCCATGGCCTTCAGCTGGTTTGAAAAGCAGGAGGTCGATGTGGCAGTCATTGAAACCGGACTGGGAGGACGACTTGACTGCACGAACATTATCCGGCCGGTGCTTTCCGTCATTACCAACATCGGATATGACCACATGAAATTCCTTGGAAACACGCTGCCGGAAATCGCTTCAGAAAAGGCCGGAATCATAAAGAAGGGCGTCCCCGTCATAATTGGCGAACATTGTGATGAAACCCGTCCTGTATTTCAGGACAAGGCCGGTGAAGCAGGCGCAAAAATCATTTTCGCGCAAGACAATTGTAAAATAATTTCGCAACAGTACCTGGCGCCGGACCAGGTCATATACCAGACAGCCGGACTGCCGGATCTGAAAAGTCAGCTTGGCGGATACTGTCAGGAAAAGAATGCGAACACCATTCTGACAGCCGTCTGTGAACTGAGGAAGCATTTCAATATTTCCGATGACAACATCCGCAGCGGTTTTATGGACGTATGCCGCACGACAGGGCTACGCGGCCGCTGGCAGAGAGTGGCCGCAAGACCGGAAATAATCTGCGATACCGGGCACAACAGTCACGGTATCAAATACATAGCACAACAGCTTGATGAAATTTCAAAAAAACCTGGATTCGGCAGGCTCAGGATTGTCATAGGCATGGTAAGTGACAAGGATGTCACAACTGTTCTTGAACTTCTGCCAAAAACGGCAAGATACTATTTCACACGCGCATCAGTTGACCGGGCCATGGATCCAAACCGGTTGCAGGAACTGGCATTGAAGGCCGGACTGTACGGCAACGCATACCGTGGCGTACCTCAGGCAGTGGCTTCGGCCAGGTCTGAAGCATCGGCAAATGACCTGATTTTCGTGGGCGGCAGCACCTTCATTGTGGCAGACCTTCTCAGAATGCCGGAATTCTTCATTCAGGGCTGATTTTTTCCCTTTTTCGCTTGCATTCGTATGTGAATTTGGCTTAATTTGCGTTGTTATATTTATAATAACCTAATTAATGCATAAACATACAATATGAGCGACTTTTTCGTAGCAGACAATCTGGCCGGACTCAAGAGAGAGGATTTCCAGTCAACCGTTCAGGGAAAGAAAACCGACCTGTTCATACTCAAAAACAGAAAAGGATCTGAAATTGCAGTCACCAACTACGCAGGCGCACTGCTTGCCATCATGATGCCTGACAGAAACGGCAGGATGGAAAGCGTTGTCTGGGGGCATGACAGCATTGAGCATGTGATCAACAGTGCGGAAACATACCTGAGCGTTCTCATCGGACGTTACGGCAACCGCATAGCAGCCGGCAAGTTCACACTTGACGGAAAGCAGTACAGTCTTGCCATCAACAACGACCCCAACAGCCTTCACGGCGGTCCCACAGGTTTCCATGCACGCGTATTTGATGCAGAACAGACCGATGCCCAGACACTTCACCTGCACTACCTGTGCAAGGACGGAGAAGAAGGTTTCCCCGGCAATCTTGACGTAAACGTGACATACCGTCTGACCGATGACAACGAACTGGTCATCGAATATGAGGCAACGACTGACAGCAAGACCGTTGTCTGCCTGACCAACCACGCATATTTCACGCTGAACGGCATGAAGAAGAATCCGCTTTCAGTTCTGGACTATGACCTGACAATCAACGCAGACCACTATATTCCAATTGATGACACTGCCATTCCACTTGGCACGATTGACAAGGTTGAAGGCACGTCATTTGACTTCCGCACCCCCCACAAGGTCGGCGCACGCATAGAGGAAGGCCAGCAGACAAAGAACGGAAACGGTTATGACCACTGCTGGGTCCTGAACAAGCGCCAGCCGGGAGAACTGAGTTTCGCCGTAAAATGTGTTGACCCCGCCAGCGGCCGCAGCCTTGAATGCTACACCACAGAACCTGGAGTTCAGTGCTACACCGGCAACTACTGCAGCGGCAGCATCTGCGCACACGGTTCAGACCTGCCAAAGCGCTGCGCAATATGCTTTGAGGCCGAACATTTCCCTGACAGCCCCAACCGCCCGTACTTCCCCAGCACCGTCCTTAATCCCGGTGAGGTTTACTCACAGACAACCATTTACCGTTTCGGAGTGGAATAACCACTTATGGATACGACAATTCTAAGGAACAGGTTCCGCGAACAGTACGGCAACTCAGGTGACCTGTACTTTTCACCAGGAAGAATCAACCTGATTGGGGAGCACACCGACTACAACGGCGGTTTCGTGTTCCCCGGCGCAGTTGACAAGGGCATCACCCTTGAAATCAGCGTCAACGGTTCACGGCTGGTGCGTCTGCTTGCCATTGACCAGTCCGATGCGCCATATCTGGAATTCAGCCTTGACGATCAGGAAAAGCCTGACCTTCATTGGGCCTGCTATATTTTCGGAGTATGCAAGGAACTGGAAAAGCGGGGCGTATGCCTGACCGGATTCAATGCAGCATTCACAGGTGATGTCCCGCTTGGTGCAGGCATGTCCTCATCGGCCGCATTGGAAAGCGTATTCGCATTCGCTCTGAATGACAAGTTCGCAGGCGGCAGCGTTGACAGGTTCGAACTGGCAAAGATCGGCCAGGCTACCGAGCACAACTACTGCGGCGTAAAATGCGGAATAATGGACCAGTTCGCATCGGTATTCGGAAAAGAAGGGAACCTTATACGTCTGGACTGCCGTTCGCTTGAATACGAATATTTCCCGTTTGATCCGAAAGGATACAGGCTGGTTCTCATAAACTCATGTGTCAGCCATTCGCTTGGCGGCGAATACAATGAACGCAGGGAAAGCTGTGAAAAGGCTGTTGCCCTCATGGCAAAGCGCTGGAAAGGCGTTGAAACGCTGCGTGATGCCAGTCACGACATGCTTGATGCCGTAAAATCAGAACTGGACAATGAAGACTGGCTTCGTGCAAAATACATTCTTGATGAGAAGGAACGCGTTCTTGCCGTCTGCGATGCTCTGAACGCTGGAGACTATGATACTGTAGGCAAGAAGATGTATGAAACGCACTGGGGGCTGAGCCGCGAATACACTGTCAGTTGTCCTGAACTGGATTTTCTGGTCGAAACCGCGCAGGAGTGCGGAGTCACAGGCAGCCGCATCATGGGCGGAGGCTTTGGCGGATGCACCATCAACCTTGTACGTGAAACCCTTTGCGACAAATTCATTTCCAAAGCCACACGTGAATACTCAAAGAGATTCGGAGTAATTCCAAAAGTTTACCATGTGGTTATAGGGGACGGTTCCCGTAAACTGAAATAATTTTTCAATCAACTAATAACTAACAAATTATGAAGAAATCATCTATTATTCTGATGGCAGGACTGCTTGCACTGACAGCCTGTTCACAAAAGAATGAAGAAGTTTCTGCCGTGCTCAAAAAGGCAGACTTCCAGACAGAGTTCACAGGAAAGAAGACTGACCTGTACACGCTGAAGAATGCGAATGGCTGCGAAGTATGGGTTACCAACTTCGGCGCACGTATCGTTGCCATCATGGTTCCTGACAAGGACGGCAAGATGCAGGATGCAGTCATCGGATTCAGCAACATCAAGGACTACACGACAATTGCAAGTGACTTCGGTTCAACCGTAGGACGTTATGCAAACCGCATCAACCAGGGTCAGATCACCATTGACGGCGTCCTTTACCAGCTTCCCAAGAACAATTTCGGACACTGCCTGCACGGAGGTTGTGACATTACCGTCCCAATGGGCTGGCAGAACCTTGTATGGGATGTCAAGAACGTTTCAGACAACTCAATCACTCTGGAAATGAATTCAGCTGACCTTGAAGCCGGATTCCCCGGAAACGTTGTCGCTACAGCCACCTATACCCTCAATGACAAGAACGCCATTGACATTGTATGGAAGGCCACAACAGACAAGAAGACTGTCATCAACATGACAAACCACAGCTACTTCAACCTGAACGGTGACCACTCAATGCCTATCACCAACCACATCCTGACTCTGAATGCCGACAACTTCACTCCGGTTGACGACACCTACATGACTACCGGCGAGATTGCTCCTGTTGCAGGCACTCCTATGGATTTCACAAAGGGACGCCGCATCGGTGAGGCCATTGAAGGTCTTACAGGTGACGCATTCCAGGACATCCAGCTCAGGAACGGCAACGGTTATGACCACAACTGGGTGCTCAACACCAAGTGTGACGACACAAAGTGCTGCGCAAAGCTGTACAGCCCCATTACCGGCATTTTTGTTGAGGTTTACACCAACGAACCAGGTATCCAGTTCTATTCAGGCAACTTCCTTGACGGTTCAGGCAATGACAAGCAGGGCAAGCCTCTGGCACTGCGCACAGGCTGCTGCCTTGAGACACAGAAGTTCCCCGACAGCCCCAACAAGTCAAATCTGCCCGGCTGGTACAGTGCAGAACTTGTTCCCGGCCAGGAATACTACAGCCACTGCATCTATCAGTTTGGCGTTGAGTAAACGATTCATCAACTAACAACTAAATACTAAAATGAACTTTTTACAGTCCGTATCAGTGTTGGAAGGCCTTAAGAACAACGGCTTTGCAACCATTGACTACATTGTTGTAGTAGCCTATCTGGCACTCCTCATTTTCCTGGGATTCTTCCTGTCCCGCAGTAAGAACGGTAAAGAAAAAGACTCCAAGGACTACTTCCTGGCAGGTAACACCCTGACATGGTGGGCAGTCGGTGCATCTCTCATTGCCGCCAACATTTCAGCCGAACAGTTCATCGGAATGTCCGGTACCGCTTTCGCTTCAGGTATTGCCATTGCAGCTTATGAACTTATGGCAGCCGCAACACTTATCGTGGTCGGCAAGTTCCTGCTGCCTGTCATGATTGAAAAGAAGATCTTCACCATCCCGCAGTTCCTGCGTGACCGTTACAACCCCGGTACAGGTCTTGCCTTCTCAATCTTCTGGCTTTTCCTCTACGTATTCATCAACCTGACATCAGTTGCATGGCTGGGTGCCCTTGCCATCGAACAGATTCTTGGTCTGCGCGGCTGTGTACTGGTAATCGGAAGCGCCCAGATTTCAATCCGTCTGGTCATCATCCTTATCCTTTACATCATTGCCGGTGTATATTCAATCTACGGCGGTCTGTCATCAGTTGCATGGACCGATGTAATGCAGGTCACATTCCTGGTTGGCGGCGGTCTGATTACCGCATACGCAGCTCTGAGCGTCATTTCCGATTCACTCAATCTGGAAGGCGGTGCATTTGCTGCACTTGGAAAAGTCTATGAAAGTCTGAAACAGGTTCCGGGTGACACCCACTTCAATCTTGCCGTCCAGCGCAACACTGCACTTTACGGCAACATTACCGATGACCCGTACTTCACACTTCCGGGCATTGCCCTGATAGTAGGTGCTCTGTGGCTGACCAACCTCGGTTACTGGGGCTTCAACCAGTACATCATCCAGAAGGGTCTTGCTGCAAAGAGCCTTGACGAAGCCAAGAAGGGTATGATTTTCGCAGCATTCCTCAAGATTCTCATCCCGTTCATCGTCTGCATTCCCGGCGTATGCGCATTCTACATCAAGACACAGCAGCCTGAAATGTTTGCAAGCCTTGCCGGCGGCATTTCAATCTCCGATGACGCTTATCCTTTCCTTATCCGCAACTTCACTCCGGTATTCGTGAAGGGTCTGTCATTCGCAGCACTTGCAGCCGCTGTAATCTCATCGCTGGCTTCAATGTTCAACTCTACATCGACCATCTTCACAATGGATATCTACAAGCAGTACATCAACAAGAACGCATCTGAAAAGAAGCTTGTGAACGTAGGACGTATCACATCAGTCTGCGCTCTTGTCATTGCCATGATTGCAGTTTATCCTATCATGGGCGGTGCCGACCAGGCATTCCAGATCATTCAGGAGTATTCAGGTTTCGTATATCCGGGCGTTGTAGTAATCTTCGGACTGGGTCTTCTGTGGAAGCGTGCTTCAGGTCCTGCAGCCGTTGTTGCAGCCATCGGAACATTCTTCTTCTCAATCCTGTTCAAGTTCATCATGCCGAACGTTCCGTTCCTGCTCCGCATGGGTTACGTATTCCTGGTACTTGTTGCCATCTTCGTTCCCATGTCACTGCTTAACAAGAACGGCCGCATTGAGGCTGAAAAGCTTGACCAGCACACCATTGACACACAGCTCAAGTGGTCAAAGATCCTGTTCATCGCTGCAGGCGTTTCATTCGCAGTCTTCATCTGGGGCATGTGTTCACCGGTTCTGCGCTCATGGGGCTTTGAGGCCATGCTGTTCTTTGCAGCTATCCTGGGCGTTCTTGGTCTGTACCTGCGTTCAAATGCAAAGGACAAGTACCAGAATGCAAAGGCTGTAGGAATTGACCTGGTTCTGTTCCGCACAGACCGCACCTTCAACATCGGTGCAATCTGCGTAATTGTAATTCTTGCTGTTCTCTACATATTCCTCTGGTAAAGACATGCTTGAAGAATTGAAAGAAAAGGTGTTCCAGGCCAATCTGGACCTTGTGCGTCAGGGCCTGGTCATCTTCACATGGGGTAACGTTTCCGGCATAGACCGTGAAAAGGGGCTGGTTGTCATCAAGCCCAGCGGTGTAAGCTATGACGAAATGAAAGCCTCCGATATGGTTGTCGTCTCCCTTGAAACCGGCAAGGTTGTCGAGGGGGACCTCAATCCTTCATCGGACACCCCCACCCATCTGGTTCTGTACAGGGCTTTTCCAAATATACAAGGTGTAGTTCACACCCATTCGACCTATGCCACCGCATGGGCTCAGGCAGGCATGGACATTCCCAACATAGGAACAACTCATGCCGACTATTTCTACAAGGACATTCCGTGCACACAGGACATGACCGAAAAGGAAGTGAAGGGTGAATACGAACTTGAAACTGGAAATGTCATTGTACACCGTTTTGAGGGCATCAACCCCGACCACACTCCGGGTGTTCTGGTCAAGAACCACGGTCCGTTCTCATGGGGCACAAGTCCTGCCAACGCGGTATATAATGCAAAGGTAATGGAACAGTGCGCAAAGATGGCGTACATTTCATTCACCCTGAACCCTGACACGACCATGAACCCGCTTCTTGTCGAGAAGCATTACATGCGCAAACACGGCCCTAATGCATATTACGGCCAGAAGAAAAAATAACTGACTAAATAGTACTACTATGTTTGAAGATTTTGAAATATGGTGGGTGACTGGTGCACAGCTTCTTTACGGAGGCGACGCCGTTGTCCAGGTTGACGGACACTCAAAGCAGATGGTTGCCGGACTGAACGAATCAGGCAACATTCCCGTCAGGATAGTATATAAAGGTACTGCCAACAGCAGCAAGGAGGTTGAAGAAGTCATGCTGGCAGCCAACAATGACAGCAAGTGCATAGGCATAATCACCTGGATGCACACTTTCAGCCCCGCCAAGATGTGGATCAAGGGCCTTCAGTCACTCAAGAAGCCGCTGCTGCACTTCCATACCCAGTTCAATCAGGAAATTCCTTGGAGCACCATGGACATGGACTTCATG
The DNA here is from genome assembly GCA_018065615.1 of Candidatus Colenecus caballi. Lineage (GTDB taxonomy): Bacteria > Bacteroidota > Bacteroidia > Bacteroidales > Bacteroidaceae > Colenecus > Colenecus caballi. The sequence continues at coordinate 40,430 of JAGHSY010000046.1, forward strand.
AACCTGAACCAGAGCGCACACGGCGACATCGAATTCGGTCATATCTGCACCCGCATGCGCATTCCGCGCAAGGTGGTTGTAGGATACTGGAAGAGCGCTGAAGCACAGAAGCAGATTGCAGTATGGGCACGCGCAGCAGCCGGACGCGCAGACGCACACAATGTACGCTGCCTCATGTTCGGCATGAACATGAACAACGTGGCTGTTACTGACGGCGACCGTGTGGAATTCGAGCAGCGCATGGGTTACCATGTTGACTACTACCCAGTTTCATCACTTATGGATTATTTCAAGAAGGTTACCGACGCTGAGACCGATGCCCTTGTTGAAGAATACAAGAAACTCTACACCATCAAGATCGATGAGAGCGGAGAACAGGTATACTGGGAAAAGGTACGCAATGCAGCAAAGGCCGAAATAGCCCTGCGCCGCGTGCTGAAGGACGAAAACGCCACTGCTTTCACCACCAACTTCGATGACCTGGGCGGTGCTGACATTGACGATCCCAATTTCCTGGGCTTTGACCAGATTCCGGGACTGGCATCACAGCGCCTCATGCAGGAAGGCATAGGTTTCGGTGCTGAAGGTGACTGGAAGACAGCCTGTCTGTACCGTACCCTGTGGATCATGAACCAGGGCCTGGCAAAGGGCTGCTCATTCCTTGAGGACTACACCCTTAACTTTGACGCCAACCAGACATCAAGCCTGCAGAGCCATATGTTGGAAATCTGCCCGATGATTGCAAGTGACAAGCCCAAGCTGGAAGTCCATTTCCTGGGCATAGGCATACGCAAGCAGCAGACCGCACGTCTGGTGTTCACATCAAAGACCGGTTACGGCATCAAGGCTACAGTCGTTGACCTGGGCAACCGTTTCCGCCTGATTACCAGTGAAGTTGACTGCATCGAACCGAAACCGATGCCAAAACTGCCGGTTGCATCGGCCCTGTGGGTTCCACAGCCGTCGTTCGAAATTGGTGCAGGCGCATGGATTCTTGCCGGTGGCACACACCACAGCGCCTTCTCTTACGACATCACAGCCGAATATTGGGAAGACTTTGCTGAAATGGCCGGCATTGAATGCATCAGCATTGACAAGAACACCACTATCAGCGGTTTCAAGCAGCAGCTGCGCAACAACGAAGTTTACTACATGCTTAACAAAGCCCTTATGTAATTATGGCATACAATCCTAAACAGATCATTGAACAGGGTAAGGCCGTTCTTGGCATAGAGTTCGGTTCAACCCGTATCAAGGCCGTTCTTATTGACCCTGATTTCAAACCTATTGCACAGGGAAGCCACACCTGGGAGAACCAGCTGGTAGGCGGACTGTGGTCATACAGTGTTGAAAGTATCTGGTTCGGTCTGCAGGACTGTTACCAGAATCTCCGTGCGCAGGTACTTGAAAAGTACGAATGCGAAATTGAAAATCTTGCATCAATTGGTATCAGTGCCATGATGCACGGCTATATGCCTTTTGACAAGAATGCCAACATTCTGGTGCCCTTCCGCACATGGCGATGCACGAACACCGGCAAGGCAGCCAAGGAACTGTCAGACCTGTTCGTGTTCAACGTTCCACTGCGCTGGAGCATTTCACACCTTTATCAGGCTATTCTTGATGACGAACCACATGTAAAGGACATTGACTACCTGACAACACTGGCAGGTTTCATTCACTGGCAGCTGACCGGAAGAAGAGTTCTTGGCGTAGGTGATGCATCGGGCATGATTCCCGTTGACCCCAAGACCAAGAGCTACAATGCCGAAATGGTCGAAAAGTTTGACAAGCTGGTGGCCCCCAAGGGTTATCCGTGGAAACTTCTTGACATTCTGCCCCAGTCACTGGATGCAGGTCAGGATGCTGGTCAGCTGACCGAGGCCGGCGCACGCAAGCTGGACATTACAGGTCACTTGAAACCGGGTGCCCAGATATGTCCTCCGGAAGGCGATGCCGGCACAGGCATGGTTGCCACCAATGCAGTCCGCCCGCGCACCGGTAACGTATCGGCCGGAACATCATCGTTCTCAATGATCGTATTGGAAAAGGACCTCAAGAAGCCTCATGACGTGATTGACATTGTCACCACTCCTGACGGAAGCCCGGTTGCAATGGTTCACTGCAACAACTGCACCAGTGACCTGAACGCATGGGTAAACCTTTTCAAGGAATATGAAGAGATTATGGGTATGAAGGTCGATATGGCCCGCATATTCACAAATCTGTTCAATCATGCCCTGAAAGGCAGCAAGGACTGCGGCGGCATTATGAGTTACAACTACGTTTCAGGTGAGCCAGTCACCGGTTTCGCTGACGGCCGTCCTCTGTTTGTCCGCTCAGCTCAGGACAAGTTCAATCTTGCAAACTTTATGCGCGCCATCATAAGCGGTGCAATTGGCGTTCTCAAGATTGGCAACGACATTCTGTTCAAGGAGGAGAACATCAAGGTTGACCGCATTACCGGTCACGGCGGACTGTTCACCACTCCGGGCGTGGGCCAGAGGATTCTTGGTGCAGCCCTGAATTCACCTATCTCATGCATGGAAACTGCAGGAGAAGGCGGTCCTTGGGGTATGGCTATTCTGGCAGCCTTCCGCATCAACGGCGGTGACATGAATCTTGCCGACTATCTGGATGTGAAGGTATTTGCCGGCAACACCGGTACGTCTGTCACTCCTGACCCTGAAGACGTTGAAGGCTTCAATGCCTACATTGAAAACTACAAGAAGTGTCTGCCCATTGAGGCTGCCGCTGTTGAGTTCAAGAAGTAATCTGCGGGGACAGTCCCCATTGAATAAGGCCGGCCCGTACATTATGGGCCGGCCTTTTTGCGCATATATGGGCAAATAACGGCTCAGTGGAAATTTGTTGCCCTCATGTTTTTTTCTGGTGAGCCGTTTCATATCCCGATGCTGTTCAGAAGCCCTGTGCCTCAGAAGCTATGTGAGTGGGGTGCCATTTCGGGAACCGGTGTCACCAGAGCAGACCTTGAACAAAAAGGTACCGTTATTTGTTCATGGAATACGGTTATGCAGAAGCCATGTGCCTCAGAAGCCTTATGAGTGGGGTGCCATTTCGGGAACCGGTGTCACCAGAGCAGACCTTGAACAAAAATGCACCGTTATTTGTTCATGGAATACGGTTATGCTGAAGCCATGTGCCTCAGAAGCCTTGTGGACTGGGTGCCATTTCGGAAGCCGGAATACTGGAACAAAATACAGGCACTTTGTGTTCCAAAGGATTTCTATAACCGGGCAAGGCAAACACCAGTAACGTCAAGGCGGATATATATGGTACCCATTCCGGCCTCCTGTACCTCGGAAAAAACCCGAGGCACAAATGGAAAGAACCTGCGCATAACCTCCCCCCGTGAAATATCCGCTGAGCCAAAACGACCCATCACTTCTGCCAGATGCTGCTGGCCTTGGGCTGTGACACCTTTCCATCGGACAGGATGGTATAGACGACCGACGGAAAACACAGGCTCTGGTAGATGGTATACTCGTTGTTCTGGTAGTTGTCAAGTACATCAATGTACGCGCGCTCGCGCGGGGTCCTTCCGCGCTGGATTACAGGATAACTGGGATAGTCACGCACGTAGTTGCCTGCCCCGAACACCAGGATACCAGGTCGCGGTCACCAGCCCTGCTCTATTGTATAGGCCGATTCACGGTCATGGGGCCAGTGTACACGGTTCGTCCCCATGCCGGTCAGATAGCATTTGCCAAGCGGATTCAGGCCCAGTGCGTAGTCCATCATCTGGCTCACCACATCAATGTACTCCTGCCTGCCAGTCAGTTTCCACATCATGACAATAGGATACGAATACTGGCCCTGGGCCACATTGCTGCCCCACCAGTTGACATTCTGCGGTACGCCGTTGGGATATGCGTTCAGCGTAAAGTTCTCCATCTGGCGGTCTGCTGTCTGTTTAAGAATGTCCTTGAATTTGGAAACCGTTGCTGCATCGGTCTTTGAAGCTGGAGCAAGCACATATGACATGAAGTACGATACCAGCCAGCCGCGTCCGGCAAAGATTTCGGAACCCTGGTTGAAGGTGGTCAGCATATCCTGCGCATCGGACACGTTGGCCTTGATATACTCATGGCATGCTGCATCATCAGTCATCAGGTACTTTTCCACATTGTAGTACATCTCAAAGTTCTTCTGCAGCCGGCCTGCCCTGACAGCGGCTGCATGTGCCAGTTCTGCACGGGCGGCATACTCATCGGACTTGACCTTGTCATAAGGCTTAATAAGGCGTGCGAAATGGTAGAACAGGCCCGATGCCCAGCCCGATGTACGCGCATCAAGCACTTCGCTGCCGAACAGATGGTCCTCAAAGTCATAGCTTGTGAACGGCGAATAGCCCTGCGTTTCGGTGCCCCATGGAATCTGGCCGTCCTCTTCCTGAAAATACTTCCAGAACATTGTACCCCATTCGGCCTCATCAAGTATATCCGGTATTCCGTTTCCGCTGCCAAGTATGTTCCAGCTGTCATCGAACTTGTCAGGCATGTTGAACTGCTTGTCCCTGAACAGTTCCGGGAATGCCTCAAATGTTGTCAGAAGCGTTGATGGAACATCCATGTGGTAAGTGCGGCGGTCTGCGTCACCCGCATCATGATAGCCGCCCCATGCCTGCATGGTGGGTTCCGTGCCCTTGACCGGCAGCGAGGCTTCATTGATACGGAAATAGGTTTTGTAGATGGTTTCATGACAGCGCTTTGTCCTGTACGGATAGTCAACGTAGGGAGGTTCGAGCTGAATGCCGCAACGCTGGTTCAGAAGCGAGCGGAAGGTCACATAAGACAGTTCCTCAGACAGTTTTCCACCCACGCCGAACGGATATGACGAACCGTAGCCGGCAACAGTGATTCTGTAGGGACCGCCCTCCGGCACCTGTGACAGGTCAATGCGGTAAACGAAATCACCCGATGACTTGTCATCTCCAACCTGGACAAGCGTACCGCCACAGATTTTCTTCTTTCCTTTATAGACAGTGTACTGTGGCAGATTGCCTTCAATCTTCTTCACACCACCGTCACCCAGATAGATTGCAAAATTGGCAAAACGCTTTGTTGAAAGGGCGCTGTACGCCACCTGGTTGGTCTTGATAGCCTCACAGAACACCTTTCTGTCATCGAACTTGAACTTCCAGCTGCCATATGGTGTTTCTATGCTGTACTTCTGACCGTTTTTCAGGGTTGGAACAGTCAGATAAATGTAGTGGTCACACATGTCGGCGGCCGCTCCGGTACGGTTTATGGCCAGCACCTGCTGTCCGTTGACCTTCCACTGTGACGCATCCGAAATGTCCACCTCGTTGACGTCAAGCGTGTCACTTGTGAAATACAGTTCTATGACGTTGTCCGATGCCGTCCTTATTTCCTGAAAGGTAAGTTTTGCCTGCGCCAATGCAGAAGCCAGCACCATGGCTGCAAATACTATAAGTTTTCTCATAATCTTGTTGGAATTTTATGATACACAAATCTATGTTTTATTTGTCAAATTGCAAAAAGAAGTATATTTGTTGATGGAACAACCTAAATAATATACGATATGAGAAAATCATCCCTGATCCTTGCGCTTGCCGCAACCGTTCTGTGCTGCATTCCTGTCAGTGCCAAGAAAGGTCCGGCTTTTCCATTGATGGACAGTGCTCCTTTTGACACCGTCATTGACGGACAGGCTGTGGCCCTTTACACAATTAAAAAAGGAAATGTAGCAGCACAAATCACCAACTACGGCGGTTTTGTAGTCGGACTTTATTCACCTGACAAGAACGGTGAGTACGCAAATCTGGTAAACCACTACGACAACATACACCAGTACATGCGCTACAACATGGGCATGATTGGGCCGGCTCTTGGACGCTACGCCAACCGCATTGCCAACGGAAAGTTCACACTTGACGGAAAGGAATACAACGTGACTAAGAACAGCGGACAACACACCCTTCACGGCGGTGCCAAAGGCTTTGACCATACCGCATGGAAGGTTGTCAAGGCAAAGAAGGACAAGCTGATACTGAGCTGTGTCCTGCCCGACGGTCTGGACGGATTCCCCGGCACTCTGACCACGACCCTGACCTACTCCATCACCAAGGACGGCGGTCTGTCAATCAGCTATGAGGCCACGACTGACAAGGCAACTGTAGTCAACCTGTCAAACCACACATATTTCAACCTGAACGGCAGCGGGAACGGTGACATTCTGGGTCACTACCTGACAATCAACGCCGCATTCATAACCGATGTTGACCGCGCCAACATACCTACCGGAGACTACGGCATGGTTGAAGGATCTCCTTATGATTTCCAAAAGGCCACAAAGATCGGTGACCGCCAGTACGCACCTCAGGGAGGCGCAGGCCGCGGCGGCTTTGGCGGATTCGGAGGCCAGGTTCCGGAAGGTATGGTACGCAGCTTTGACAACAACTACTGCCTGATACATCAGAATCCCGCCAAGATTGAGAAGGTGGCAACTCTGTATTCGCCCGAATCCGGCCGTCAGATGGAAGTCTGGAACGACCAGCCCGGCATGCAGGTTTTCACCGGTGCACGCACTGCCATAGCACTGGAATCACAGAAATATCCTGATTCTCCCAATCATCCCGAATTCCCCAGCACGACACTACGTCCCGGTGAGAAATACCGGCACACAGTGATTTACAAATTGTCAGTAAAGTAACAGCAAAGGACGGTCAGTATGGCCGTCTTTTCTGTAGTTTTGCAGAACTATGAAAGAAGAGAAGAAAATGACAAGACGTGAGGCCCTGAAAAAGATGGGTGTCATGGCAGCAGCTACAGCCACCGCAGCCAGCGGTATTGAGGCTCTGGCCGCATGCAGTCCGGATAACACATTCAGTTTCAGAAAGATGAAGGTATTACTTTTAAACGGTAGTCCGCGTCCTAGCGGCAACACCGCCACCCTGCTGCGTGAAGCGGCAGCACAGCTTGAAAAGAACGGAATAGAAAGTGAGATTGTAAACATTGGCGGAACCGCCATACACGGTTGCACGGCCTGTGCCGCATGCCGTTCAAACGCTGAACACCACTGCATTTTCAAGGATGACATATGCAACCGTCTCATCGACCTTATGGCAAAGTCCGATGCAATCATAGTCGGTTCACCCGTCTATTACGGCCAGCCCAACGGAGCCGTCCTTGCCATTCTGCAGCGCATGGCATACGCCGGCGGCACCTATATGCAAGGCAAGCCTGCTGCCGCAGTCACGGTCTGCCGCCGCGGTGGAGCCAGTGCAGCATTCCAGACCCTGCAGATGCCGTTCCAGATGCTCAACATGCCCATTGTGACATCACAGTACTGGAACATTGCTTACGGCAGCGCACCCGGCCAGGTGTCACAGGACGAAGAAGGAATGCAGACCATGCGCACCCTTGCCGACAACATGGCCTACATGCTCAAGCAGTTTGATAGCGGCAAAGCCAGGAAGCCCGAGCGTGAGCCCGGCACCTTTACAAACTTCATAAGGTAACCCGCGCACATACTGCCTGTTTCTTTGCCATTCATGAAGCGCCTCATCAGCATATTTCTTCTTGTTTTCTGCACGTTTGCCTGCGCACAGAAATCCGGCTGGATGGCGTCTCTTGATGACACCATGCCGGCATGGCGCGTGTCCATTCCCGGCACACATGACAGCGGAACTGCAGGTGTGCGGTTTCCGGCCAGACACTATGCCAGGACGCAGGCCATGACACTGGCGGAGCAGTGGGAGGCGGGAATCCGCTTCTTTGATCTCAGACCGAAGCCCGACGGGCAGGCACTTGGCATATACCACGGACCGGCAGACTGTCACATTACATTCATTGAATCCCTGCAGGTGCTGACTGCAAAGTTGCAGCAGAACCCGACAGAATTCTGCATCGTAATGACCAACCTGGCCGGCGGCGGACAGGAAGCAATGGAGATGGTGGACAGGGAAATACGTAAGACCGTGCCGGAGCGGATGACTGCAGCATTCACATCGGACCTGAAGGTTAAGGACCTGCGCGGCAAGATACTGTTCATACATCGCAGCGGCAAGGCAGCCGGCGCATACAGACGCGGTGACGACCTGTATGCATCGGACTCAAATGAACACATGCCGCTTTGCTGGCAGGACTATTTCTGCGGGAACAGGGACTATCTGGCGTACAAGTGGTACCTGCTGGAGAACATGCTTGATTTCTTTGAGACGGTCAGCTATGATGCCTGGTGCATAAACCACGCATCGGGCTACACCGGCCGTGGAATTTCAACAAACATACGCCGTAACGCCAACGTCACCAACCCCAGACTGCTGGAGCGTCTGCTGCGCCACCCCGCACCGACCGGCATCATCCCCATGGACTTTCCCAGTCAGGAACTGATTGACGCAATCATTTCGTGCAACAGGGACAGTCCCTGTTGTGCACTTGAACGGTCTTCATACTGTACGAGCGTATTCATCCCCAAAGGAACCGGCAGTTCTACGTTTTCAAGGTTCATGCGCAATGCTTTCCCTGATTCCTGCCGCCAGTTTTGCAGCCTTTTCAGCTATGTTCATTTCTTTGAAGATTTACAGAACAGGCACATGAATATGAACCCCACAAGTGCAGTAACGGAGTATGTCACCACCTGCCAGACTACAGGCACCGAAGGCGGCATGGCCGACATGTTTGCCAGTCCCGCATCCATGAACACAAAGGCCGATGTCAGACAAAGGATTACCGGCATCAGCAGCCACCACGGGCTTATTCCCGCATCCCGCAGGCGGCGGGAAGCCACAGCGAGCGACAGAAACAGCACCACCAGCAGAAAATTTCCGAACAGTATTGCCAGCACCTGGGAAACCATTTCATAAACCGGGCTGGCCGGGATCCGGTTGCCCCATACGGCAATCATGACAGCCATGATTACAGCCATGGCCAGTGAAATACCCAGCACGGAAAAGCACCATTTCCAGAACTCCTTCACTCCGGCTTTGCCGGTGAACCTGAAATCAAGTCTCATATCCTAAGCAGTTTCGACAGAGCACTGACATGTACTGAGAATGCTGTCCGCCCCTGTTCTGTGATTGAAAAAGATGTATTTGCCAGTGATTTCATGCGCATCACAGGCGGATATCAGAATGATTCCGGGCAATCAGAGTCCGGCAATCTGCTCCAGTGTAAGGTCAGTGCATTTGGCAATGACATCGGCGGGTATGCCTTCAGCCTTCATCTTGCGGGCGGTGTCAAGTTTTTCCTTCTCGCGTCCCTCTGCAAGACCCTCTGCAAGCCCCTGCTCACGTCCTTCCGCAAGACCCTGCTCACGTCCTTCCGCAAGACCTTTCTCGCGTCCTTCCGCAAGCCCCTTCTCAATGGCGTACTTCAATTGTGCACGTTTGTCAATTTCAGTTGTCATTTTCCTTATGTATTTGATTTTCACGTCCGACGGCATCTCCGCCAGTTCACTCTGCTGAGCCAATTTTGCCCAAATACCTTCAGTAAAGCCCTGAGGCAGACTGTCAAGCTCATGCAGATGTGACATGCAAAAGTAGAACCTTTCCTTGTCATTGTCAATATCTTCCCACTTTTTGTTGAAGCGGTCAAGTTCCACAAACACAAAATGCAGGCTGTCGGTCATCAATTCGTGCGTCCGGTCTTCACGCAGAGAATATCTGGACAGTATGCTTCCGTCCCACCCCTGTCTGTGCTCGAGTGTGAAGGCATTGATGGATACAACATAAACCGGTTTGAGAAGATAATCATCCTGACCGGTGTTTACCTGACTCTGTATGCAATAGGTCGAATAATACAGACAGCGGTCTGCAAACCAGTTCTGCGGGCAGACCTGCACCTCCACATCGACATACGTCCCGTCTGCCAAACGGCATGACACATCGAACACGCTGTTCTTCAGGTTCTTTGCAAACGAGGTCTGCCGTTGCTTGTAGAACTCGAGTTCCGTGATGTGCAGTTCGGGAATGAGTTCGTTCAGCAGGGCAATAAGCAGATCCTTGTTCGACTCCTGGCCGAACACCCATTGGAACGCCACTTATCACAAGTATATTGTTATCACAAGTATGCTTGTGCAGTTTGTATAAAACATTGATTGTAAATACTACTTGCAGTTTTACACTTGTGATAA
>JAGHSY010000120.1 GCA_018065615.1 Candidatus Colenecus caballi
TATCAAAACATACTTATCAAAAGTTGAACATATTATCAATCATTTATGCCAATTAATAATCGTCAACTTGTGATAACAATATACTTGTGATAATTCGCCTTTAAACGGGTGTTCGGCACCCCAGGCAACGAAGAGCTTCTGAAGATGCTCATTGACAGCATTCTGCCGTATCTTCACATTAGCGCACTGACGCTGGGCAATCAGGAGAACCATGGAGACAGGGAAGATGATAAGAAGACAGTCTTTGACATCAAAGCCACGACAGGTGACGGCAAGACCATTGTCATTGAAATGCAACTGGTAGAAAAGAAGGACTTCAATGACCGTCTGGTGTATTATTCTACGTATCCGATACGCGAACAGGTGCGTGGCGGTATGCACAACTACAGTCTGGAACCGCTCTACATCATTGCCATCATGGATTTCAGCATGGGCGGCAACAGGACAACAGGCGATGTCATAAACAGTTTCTGTATCCGCAATGATGATGATAGCAGCAGAATCCTGACAGACAATGTGCATTATGTTACTGTAGAGTTGCCAAAGTTCCGAAAGGAGGTGGCTGAGCTGGAGAATCTGGCAGACAGAATGATATGGCTGCTCAGGAACATGGGTTCATTAAAGTCTGTTCCAGAAGAATTTTATGGCAAAGGCTTTGAAAAACTGTTTGATATTTCTAATTTTACATCCATGACTTACGAAGAGCAGATGGAATACTTGAGCAAGTTCCACGCTGAACTTGACCGCCGCAGCGAACTTGAGGCCGCAATTGACAAGGGGTTGGAACTGGGCCGTACTAAAGGTTTAGCTGAAGGTTTAGCTGAAGGTCGTGCAGAGGGTCGTGCGGCAAATGCCATTGAAACGGCTGCCAGACTGAAGGCTGCCGGCGTTGCATCGGATATAATATCACAATGTACCGGTGTGGCGGCAGACGTGATAGAGAATCTCTGATGATTGTCACAACATAATATCATCCGGCTGGAATGACGCTGAATTCCGGCCGGATGTTTTTTATACAGGTCCGATGTGGCAGGTCAGTCCCCGTGTGCCCAGGACAGGGATTCGTAGTTTTTAAGGCTGCCGGTTTTGGTAAGCTGTTTCCAGAGCTTTCGTGGAATGGTGTTTTCAAGAGGCTGCCAGAAGGACTGCATCCGGGCCAGAATCTGGCTGTCGCCCTGCAGGGTCAGTTTGGCGTGGCTGAATACGTGGTCGTGAATCTGCCAGACAAGACGCTCCACGCGCTCCTGCGGCCAGGTTGTGCCGGAGCGGTATTCGGCGGCCAGGCACGGGCGTGCCAGCAGTCCTTGTCCTATCATTACGCCACATACCGATGGAAACCGGCTTTCAATGTCCCTGATGTCCTGAGCGCAGGTAATGGCGCCGTTGTAGATGACGGGGTTGGCGGACTGTTCCAGAAACGCCTGAAAAGCGTCATACTGCGGCAGACCGCGGTACATCTGCTTTGCTGTGCGTGCGTGTACGGTAATATGTTTCAGAGGTGTGTCGTTCAGGATTGGCAGCAGTGCCAGACATTCGTCCGGCGAAAGCATTCCAAGTCGCATCTTTACGGAGTACGATGTCTCCGTACGGGCTTTGACTGCATCCATCAGCGCCGCCACCTTGTCGGGGCAGGGCAGCAGACCCGCTCCGCGTCCGTGGTTCATCTGTGGCGGGTGGGGGCAGCCCATGTTGATGTCTATGCGTGAGAACCCCCTCTCACAAATCAGGTCGCTGAGACGGTTGAATTCATCGGCCCCGTTCACAATTATCTGCGGGACGACATTGCTGTCCGATTCAATGTCACGCATGTCACGCCCGCGCACCTGTCCTTTTTCAATACGAATGAACGGTGAAAAATAACAGTCAACCCCGCCTGCCAGACTTGCATGCGCATTGCGGTAAACTGCGTCGGTGTAGCCCTGCATGGGCGCGAACATTATCTGCATATCAGGAGCGAAAGTACTGCTTTTACCTGAATTTTTGATTGTAATTCTGAATTTCAAAAGTATTTGATGATTAACTTTTGGATAATCGAATATTGTTATTACCTTTGCAAAAAATACAGGAACATATCATGAAAATCGTATCGCACAGGAAACTGAAGGAATTCTACGAATTGCCGGGTAATGAGGAAGCGAAAGTTCCTTTGGAAAGATGGTATGAAATAACAGAGAATGCCAGTTGGCATAACTTTCCGGAACTGAGGCAGGATTTTCCATCGGCCGATTATGTTGGCAACCAGCATTATGTTTTCAATATTTCGGGAAACAAGTTCAGACTGGTAGTGGTTGTCAAGTTCATGATGGGATATGTTTTTGTCCGATGGGTGGGGCGCCATAGCGAATACGATAGGATTGACTGTAAAAACATCTGAGATTATGACAAGGATTACAAAGGAACAGTACGAATATGCGCAGAATAGGATTGAAGAGCTTCTGCCAATTGTTGACGGTAATGATTTGCGGGATCGTAATGCCATTGAATTGTCCATGCTTTCAGATGTGGTGATAGAGTATGAAAAAGAGCATTATCCCATCGGAAAGCCAGCAGTCCATGAACTGATAGCCGATGCCTTGAAGGAAAAGTCCATCACCCAAAAGCAGCTTTCCCAGCAGATTGGCGTGAGTCAGTCAAGAATAAGTGATTACATTTCAGGCCGTGCCATACCCACCCTGAAGATAGCCGGCCGGCTGTGTCTTGCTCTGGACATCCGGCCGGCGGAAATTCTCGGACTCTAAATAAACAATGCCAGATGTGTGGTGAGGTCTCCATATACGCAGTCAATGTATATGGAGACCGTCCACATCATTAATTGAAGCTTTATCCAGGTTCTTCTCAGTATTCAAAGGTTCCGAACTCGCTGTTGATTGTCAGATGCGTGTGGTCCGATGCCTCGATGCGGCCTATGATCTGAGCCGGTATGCCGAAACTTTCACTTATGGCAATTACCTGCTGGGCATACTCCTGGGGCAGATATACCTCGAAACGGTGGCCGCTGTTGAAGACCTTGTACATTTCCTTCCAGTCGGTGCCGCTCTGCTGCTGGATTGTGCGGAACAGAGGAGGAACGGGGAACAGGTTGTCCTTGATGACGTGTACGTTCTCCACAAAGTGCAGAATCTTGGTCTGGGCGCCGCCTGAGCAGTGAATCATGCCGTGAATCTGGGGACGCAGGGCATCGAGCAGCTTCTTTACGACAGGAGCGTATGTGCGGGTGGGGGACAGTACCAGTTTGCCGGCATCGATGGGTGACCCTTCAACGCTGTCAGTCAGTTTCAGACCGCCGGAATAAACCAGGTCCTCAGGTACTGCGTGGTCGTATGTTTCGGGGTATTTCTTGGCTACATCCTTGCAGAACACGTCATGGCGTGCGCTGGTCAGACCGTTGCTGCCCATGCCGCCGTTGTATTCCTTTTCATATTTGGCCTGGCCGTACGATGCAAGACCTACAATGACGTCACCCGGACGTATGTTGCCGTTGTCAATGACATCACTCCTCTTCATGCGGCAGGTTACGGTGCTGTCAACGATTATGGTGCGTACCAGGTCGCCTACATCGGCAGTCTCACCGCCGGTTGCGTAGGCTCCCACGCCCATTTCACGCAGTTCGGAGAGCAGTTCATCGGTCCCGTTGATTATGGCGCTGATTACTTCACCCGGGACAAGGTTCTTGTTGCGGCCTATGGTTGAACTGACCAGAATTCCGTCAACGGCACCCACGCACAGCAGGTCATCAATGTTCATGATAAGCGCGTCCTGTGCAATGCCTTTCCAGACTGACAGGTCACCGGTCTCCTTCCAGTATGCGTATGCCAGTGACGACTTTGTGCCGGCGCCATCGGCATGCATTATGTTGCAGTACTCGGGATCACCGCCAAGAATGTCGGGGATGATCTTGCAGAATGCCTTTGGGAAAATACCCTTGTCTATGTTCTTTATTGCGTTGTGGACATCCTCTTTTGAGGCCGATACACCGCGAAGCATGTAACGTTCGTTCATTGTATTGTCTGTTTATTCATTCCAAATTTTCCAGGCAGCATTTGCCTGAAGTTCAAGCATTTCCTTTCCGCCCTTGACTGTGGCACCGTACTGCTTGCCCTTTGCCATGAACTGTGTCTCCTCCGGATTGGCAATGACGTCAAACAGCAGGTGCCTGTCGGACAGGAAGGAGTAGGGTATGTCCGGACGCTGGCTGACATCGGGCCACATTCCTACAGGCGTGCAGTTTACAACCATGTCATAATCATCCATGACCGATGGGGAGAGTTCGTAATAGCCCATGACGTCAAAAGACGAATTGCGGGATACGAAACGGTTTTCAATGCCAAGTTTGCCCAAAGCGTAGCTGACAGCCTTGGCGGCACCGCCAGTGCCCAGGATGAGCGCCTTGGAATGGCCTTCTGCCAGCGGACGTACAGACTGCGTGAATCCTATCCAGTCCGTGTTGTAGCCCACAAGTTCTGTCCTGCCATCGGTACGTATAACCTTGACCGTATTGACCGCGCCTATAGCTGCGGCAGTCTCATCAAGGCGGTCCAGATACTGTATGATATCGGTCTTGAACGGTATTGTGACATTGAATCCGCACAGGGTGGGGTTTGCTGCCACAAAGTCCCTTATGCCTTCAACGCTGTCCATTTCAAAGTTCTGATAGTCAGCGCTTATATGCTGCTCACGGAAGAACTTCCTGAAACGGACCATTGATGACGAGTGTCCCAGCGGCTTGCCAACAAGACCGAAGAGACGGTCCTTTGCCGGCATGACAACCGGGGCGGGCTCAGGTTTCTGCTCAGGTTCAGGTGCTGGTTCTTCATGCTTCTCGGGTATGACGGTTTCCGGTTCATCCATAGGCTCTACGGCGGGGAATTTTTCATCCAACGTAGGGTCTGACGGATGGTCCAGGTTCCTGCTGACTATTCTGACCAGGAAGAAACCGACTATGAGAAGAATGAAAAACGTGCTCATTATCTGTTTTTAAGCCAATCTGTTACGTTCTTTTCAATGCGCTCTGCAAGATTGTCAGCGCTTTCCTTCTTGAACTTCTCACCGACAATGTGTTCGTAAAGTTCGATGTAGCGGTCTGCCACGCTGTCGGCATATTCGTCAGTGATTTCAGGCATTACCTGACCGGGCTGGTTCATGAAACCACGCTCAATGAGCCACTGGCGTACGAATTCCTTTGAAAGCTGCTTCTGGGGTTCGCCCTTCTCGAACTTTTCCTGATAGCCGTCAGCGTAGAAGTAACGTGAGCTGTCCGGAGTGTGGATTTCGTCAATCAGATATACCTTGCCGTCGCGCTTGCCGAACTCATACTTGGTGTCAACCAGGATGAGTCCCTTTTCTGCTGCAATCTCTGTTCCGCGCTGGAAGAGGGCACGGGTGTATTTCTCCATTGTCTCATAGTCTTCCTTGCTTACAAGGCCCTGGGCAATGATTTCTTCCTTTGAAATGTTCTCGTCATGTCCTTCATCGGCCTTGGTGGTCGGGGTGATGAGCGGCTGTGGGAACTTCTGATTCTCCTTCATGCCTTCCGGCAGAATGTTGCCGCACAGGTTGCGGTTGCCGTCACGGTATTCGCGCCAGGCCGATCCGGTCAGATAGCCGCGAATAATCATTTCAACGCGGAAACCTTCACACTTCAGACCTACGGTTACCATGGGGTCAGGAGTGGCAAGCTTCCAGTTGGGGCAGATGTCCTTTGTGGCGTCAAGGAACTTGGCGGCAATCTGGTTCAGGACCTGGCCCTTGAAGGGGATACCCTTTGGAAGAATGACGTCAAAGGCCGATATGCGGTCAGTGGCGACCATGACCATGAGGTCATCATCAATGTTGTACACGTCACGGACCTTGCCGTGGTAAACGCTTTTCTGTCCTTTGAACTGGAAGTCAGTTCCTGTCAGTGCTTTGCTCATTGCTATTGTTTTTAAGAATTCTTTTTTCGTTCTTGTGCGTCTGGTCGTACCTGTCGTATGCGTCAACGATACGTGTGACAAGCTTGTGGCGGACAATGTCCTTCTTGGTCATGCGTATTATGCTGAGTCCTTCCACTCCGTCCAGGACCTCAAGCGCCTGGACCAGACCGGAAATCTGGGTGGGAGGCAGGTCAATCTGGGTAAGGTCACCTGTGACTATCATCTTTGTGTTCCAGCCCATGCGGGTAAGGAACATCTTGATCTGCTGCGGGGTTGTGTTCTGGGCCTCATCAAGAATGACAACGGCGTCATTCAGCGTGCGTCCGCGCATGAATGCCAGCGGGGCAATCTGAATGATGTTGAAATCCATGTATTCCTTGAGTTTTGCTGAAGGGATCATGTCCTGGAGCGCGTCATACAGCGGCTGCAGGAACGGGTCAATCTTTTCACGCATGTCACCCGGAAGGAATCCAAGCTTTTCTCCGGCTTCAACGGCGGGGCGGCACAGGACAATGCGCTTGACCTCCTTGTTCTTGAGGGCGCGGACTGCCAGTGCAATTGCCGTATATGTCTTTCCTGATCCGGCCGGTCCGATGGCAAACAGCATGTCATGGCTGGCGTAGTCGTCAACCAGCTTCTTCTGGTTCTCACTGCGGGGAATGATGGGGCGGCCGGTGACTCCGAACAGGATTACATCGGACGTCTTTTCACCGGACGGCTCCTGGCCGTTGACAATGTCGACAATGTTTTCCTCTTTAAGGGAATTGAACTGTGCGCAGTATTTTTCCAGACGCAGGACCACCTGTTCAAAGCGTGCGGTTTCATCATCGTCCCCCATAATGCGGAGCACATTCCCGCGTGCTACAATGCGCAGTTTTGGAAACAGGGCTTTGAGAAGCTGCATGTTGGTGTTGTTGACTCCGTAGAAGACCGCGGGGTCAGCATCATCAAGAACCAGGTGCTTTTCTATCATGCTTTTTTAATATGTTGCAAAGTTACCATTTTTTTCATCTCATATCAAAAAAAAGTGTACTCCGAAGAATGCAGAACCGATTTTGTATTTACATTTGCGAAGTTTTTTCAACCTATTTAACAACTAAAACCAATTTATGAATCTCTTTGTAAGTAATCTGAGTTTCCGCATGCAGGAATCAGAGTTGGCCAATGCCTTCAGCCAGTTTGGCGAGGTGTCATCGGCAAGAATTATCACAGACCGTGAAACACACCGTTCACGTGGCTTCGGTTTCGTTGAAATGCCCGATGATGAGGCTGCCAAGGCTGCCATCGAAGCGCTCAACGGTAAGGAAGTGGCAGGACGTGCAATTGCTGTCCGTGTAGCTGAAGAAAGGCCAAGACGCTGATTGCGGCATATTCCAAAAGAAAAGCCGGTCCTTGAAGGGATCGGCTTTCTTTGTCATCGGTGCCGGGCTGTCATCCGACCAGATGGCCTATGTTGGACGTAAACAGTTTGACTGCTATTGCCAGCAGTATTATGCCGAAGAATTTTCTGAGCACATATATGAACCCCTGACCAAGTACCCTTTCAATCCAGTCAATGGATTTTAGCACAAAGAAAATGAATACAATGTTCAGGAATAGCGCTATCATGATGTTGATGGCTGCGAATTCGGCCTTGAGTGAGAGCAGGGTTGTGAATGAACCCGCACCTACAATGAGCGGAAATACCAGCGGCACAATGGTTGACACGCCTTTTGGGCTGGCATCGTACTTGAAAATGGTAATGTCAAATGTCATTTCAAAGCCGATTGCAATGATGACAAGTGAACCGGCAACGGCAAATGATTCAATGTCAACGCCGAACAGGGCAAGGACACCGTCTCCAAGGAAATAAATAATGGTCAGCAGTACCCATGAAATGAGTGAGACCTTGAATGCCGGCACTTTTCCGGTCTTGTGCTGAAGGTCTATTATTATGGGTATGGAGCCGGTAATGTCCAGAATGGCGAACAGTACCACAAATGCTCCTGCTATTTCCTTAAAGTCAATTCCCATGAGAATCAGTTTTCTAAAGCAACGGGTCTGATGGTCAGGCCCTGAATGCGTGACATGGGCTGTACGGCGTGTCTGTCGTTGTCAGAGTGCTGCAAAAGAAGGCATGAAGCTTCTCTCGGTTCAGTCTGCGACACCTGGTTGGTCCAGTAAAAACCATAGTCATTGCCCATTTTTATTCTGCTCAAGTCCATCTGGCCTGAAAAAGGCAGAAAGATGGAATTGCCTTCATAGCCTTCACGCTTGCTGACAAACAGGAAACCGGGAACTCCGTTGACTTTGCCGAAACTGATGTCTGAGAAATATACCAGAGCGTTGAAATCACCTGGCTCGGGGATATGCCAGTTTCCTCCCAATGCGACATTTGCGGCATCATCGGAAAGCGCAAGAACGGAATGGCTGTCTGCATATTTCGTTACTTCATTGAAGTCATTAATCCATTTGTATGAAACCAGATCATATGTGGTCTTTGTTTCTGTTTCACCCCAAGCATAGTATGAACCGGACTCTTCCGGGTTTGTTGCGCCAACGTTGCTGGTTGCCCAAATCAGGTTACTGAACATTTTGACACCGAAATATTCAACGCTGTCCTTGCTTATGAATGTCTTTGCACCAACGTTCACTTCACTCATGGATATTGCATCCGGATCCTCTTTGCTGCATGCTGACAGGGCTGTCAGTGTCACAAGCATGGCAAAGGCTGAAAATCTGATAAGTTTCATTCTGTTTTGAATTATTATGCCGCGAATATAATGAATTCTTATTTCATGGCAATATACATCCGGCAAACACCGAACATGAACTGCCTTGCCCTGACTGACGAATAACCGGCTTCCGTCAGCATCGGAATGAATTTTTCGGGTAACGGAAATTTCAGGATAGAGTCCGGCAGATATGTGAATGCCCCGGTGTTTCCTGTCATTCCTGCGCCTATTCTGGGCAGAATTTTCAGGGAATAGAACTTGTATGCCCGGAATATCAGCCTGTTCTTGGGGTAGGACAGTTCCAGTATGACAAGCTTGCCGCCTGTCTTCAGCACGCGCCGCATCTCTTTCAGTCCCTGCATCAGGTTCTCAAAGTTGCGCACACCGAATGCTACACAAACACGGTCAAATGATGCGTCATCGAACTGAAGGCATTCGGCATCGCCGTTAAGCAGTCCGATGGGCATACCCTGACATTTCCTGCGGCCAACCTCAAGCATTCCGTCTGACAGGTCAACCCCTGTCACGAATGATCCCGGTGCGGCTTTTTTTGCTACGGCAATGGCAAAGTCACCTGTGCCGGTTGCAACGTCCAGCACTTTGATGGGCTCTTTCGTGTCTGCAATTTCACGTACGGCTTTGCGTCGCCATGAACGGTCTGTCCCAAATGACGATATGTGGTTGAAACGGTCGTATTTTACGGCAATATCGTCAAACAGACTGCGGATTTTCTCTTTTTTCGGCATATTAAAGCAGCATGCCCGTTCCGGCCAGGACCGACAGGGCGAAAGTTGACATTACAAGAAGTGGCAGCATTGGATCAAGCTCACGGTCCTTGCGCTTCCAGACTCCTGCCACCTGTCTGATATATAGCGGAAGCGTCAGGATATACAGGAAAGCCCAAAGGCTGTCCGCGCGAAGGCAGGTGTACAGCAGCATAAGAATCCACCCCGCTGATATCAATATGGTGTGGTAGATCCTTGCACGCTTTTCTCCAAGTTTCAATGGGACTGTAACGCGGTTGGCGGCATCGGACTTCATGTCACGTATGTTGTTGACATTCAGAACTCCGACACTGAACAGTCCGATGGCCGATGCGGGTAGGGCAGTCCACACATCAATGCTGTGGGCTGCGACAAAAAATCCGCCCATGACCGGAACTATACCGAAGAATATGAATACGAAAAGGTCACCCAGACCGCGGTATCCGTACGGATGTTTTCCTAATGTGTAATGCATTGCAGCCCAGATGGCAAGTGCTCCAAGAACAATGAGCGATTCACCTTCAATGCACAGTACGGTCTTGAACGATGCACGTATCATGCCAAGTCCGCAGATGCAGCAGACAAGCATCATGATACGGATGCAGCTGCGCATTTCCTCTTCCGTCAGTCCGCCCTGACTGATGCTGTAGGCCGGTCCTTGCCTGTCTTCGCTGTCAACGCCGCTCAGCCAGTCACCCAGTTCATTTGACATGTTGGAGAGAATCTGAAGGGATATGGTTGTAAGAACAGTCAGCAGAATGACATACCATGGCACCGCATGTTCTCTGCAGGCCAGCATAAGTCCCAGCACTATTCCCGCCGTTGACAGCGGCAGCGTACGCAGACGCATGGATTTGATTACAGCTTTTACGGTCATGATGCAAAGATAGTGAATTTAAGCGTTTGAAGGTCCTCAAGTTTTGTGGGCTCAGTCGAAATTCAGTGGGGGAAGGCATAGTCTCGAATCACCCGAAAAACCGTGGAGTCTGGAGTATCAGCCTGCAGGCACGCCTGCGTCAGCGCAGGTTTGTGCCGTTTTCTGCGCTGAGAATTGAATACGCCGTAACCACTTCTGCAGATAATACCTGGTACTGGAGTAGCAACATTGCGCTGCCGCCTAACGCTAACCGACACCGAAAAAAAATAAACAAAGACGTATCAATTCTATATTTCATACGCTTCACAAATTCAAATCCGTTTCATTTCAAAAACCTACTTAACAGACTATATTTCAATAATTTCAAAGAACGATTAAACAACTTTTATTGGACAGTAGTGAAAGAACATAAAGGAATAACTAATCTTTAAGACAGCCTACCGGTACAACCAGCACGCCGTCTTCGGGGCGTTTGTATGCATAATCTCCTATTCCGGTCAGT
>JAGHSY010000118.1 GCA_018065615.1 Candidatus Colenecus caballi
GGCGAGACCAGTCCGAAGAGCGAATACACGTGGGCAAATCTGAAATACTGCAACGACACCACAGGCGACAGCTTCTCCAAATACAACCGGAATCAGGATGGCACCAAAGACAACAAGACCGTCCTTGACCTCAGCGACGATGCCGCCCGCGCCAACTGGGGCGGAAGTTGGCGCATGCCTACCGATGCCGAATTCCAGGAACTGATAGACAAGTGCACCTGGACCTGGACCACAGTGAACGGCAAGAACGGTTACAAGGTAGTGAGCAAGTCAAACGGTAACTTTATCTTTCTCCCGGCTGCCGGGTACCGCCTCGGCACGTCTCTCATCTACGCGGGCGGTCGCGGCCGCTACTGGTCCAGTTCGCTCTACTGGAGCTACTCCAACTACGCGCTTTACCTCGACTTCTACTCAGACAGCCACGACACGTACGGCAACTACCGTTACTACGGGTACTCTGTGCGGCCCGTGTTCCGTTAGGATTTGTCCCGCCCTAACTTGCGGGCATTCGGTTCGCGCTGCGTGTGGTGCAAAAGTGAGCGACGGGATCGCTCGGGCACCACAGGCGGCGCGAACCGCTTAGGCGCTGTATTTTCCCAAGGACGTGTGTTGTCTATTGGCAGGTAAAGTAGGGTCAGAATACTCTGCTTTTCTTGACAATTGCTTATTTCTGTAACCAATTATTCTTCATGGAAATCTGAAGCTATGTCCAAAATGATATTCCTTTCATCAGCCTTTCGTGTGGCAACCACGTAAAAGTATTGAACTTGCCGCTTCAATTCCGATAAGTCACGTCTGACACAGAATGCTGTGTCGAATGGCGCTTTTGCAGGCAGCGTTTTAAAGCATGGCCACCTGCTCAAGGCTGAGTCCGGTGCACTGACTTATTATTTCAGGAGTCAGACCGGCCGCCTTCATTCTGATTGCAGTCTCCCGTCTGCCATGCTCCAGTCCTTCAGCATGTCCTTCAGCATGTCCTTCCGCACGTCCTTCCGCACGTCCTTCCGCATGTCCTTCGGCACGTCCTTCGGCACGTCCAAGGGCAAAGCCCTCGGCGTGTCCTTTCTCGACAGCATATTTAATCTGGGCGCGTCTGTCAATTTCAGTTGTCATATCCTTGATGTATTTGGTCTTTAGTTCGGACGGCATCTGGGCCAGCTGGCTCTGCTGTGCCAGTTTGGCCCAAATTCCACGGGCAAAGCCATCGGGCAGACTGTCAAGTTCATGAAGATGGCGTATGCAAAAATAAAATCTTTCCTTGTCATTGTCAATATCTTCCCACTTTTTGTTGAAACGGTCCAGTTCAACGAACACAAAGTGCAGACTGTCAGTCAGCATTTCATGCGTAGTGTCTTCACGAATGGAATAACTGGACAG
The DNA here is from genome assembly GCA_018065615.1 of Candidatus Colenecus caballi. Lineage (GTDB taxonomy): Bacteria > Bacteroidota > Bacteroidia > Bacteroidales > Bacteroidaceae > Colenecus > Colenecus caballi. The sequence goes on from JAGHSY010000118.1 coordinate 1,378, forward strand.
AATGCTGCCATTCCACTCAGGTCCATGTCTCATGGTAAAAGCATCAATCGACACGATATACACCGGTTTGAGCAGGTATTCATCCTGACCGCTATGAACCTGGCTCTGTATGCAGTAGGTTGAGTAGTAAAGGCAACGGTCAGCGAACCAGTTTTGGGGACTGACTTGCACTTCAACATCGACCCAGCTTCCGTCATCAAGACGGCATGATACATCGAACACACTTTTCTTAAGGTCCTTGGCATAAGAAATATGCCTCTGCCGGTTGAACTCAAGCCCAGTTATGTGAAGGTCGGGAATTAGTTCGTTGAGCAATGCCATTAGAAGATCCTTGTTGGATTCCTGTCCGAATACCCACTGGAACGCAACTTATCACAAGTATATTGTTATCACAAGTATGCTTGTGCAGTTTGTATAAAACATTGATTGTAAATACTACTTGCAGTTTTACACTTGTGATAA
>JAGHSY010000104.1 GCA_018065615.1 Candidatus Colenecus caballi
AGGGCTGCTATAAACCCAGCAAATGACTTTTCCATTTCTTCTTTTCTTCTTTCTGTGCCAGGCGTGCCTGACGGAGGTTAATGACGATAAGTAATATTAGGATTATTAAAAAGATTATTGTCATCAAAGGACGCAGTTCGGGAGTGAGACCTCCCTTGCGGGCATCGGAATAGATGTAGGTGGAAAGTGTGTTCAGACCTATGGTGCCGCGTGTGAAGAAGGTGACGGCGAAATCGTCCAGGCTCATGGTGAAGGCCAGGATGAAACCGCTTATCATGCCGGGATACAGCTGTGGGACAAGCACTTTCCTGAGGGCCTGGCCTGGTGTGGCTCCAAGGTCCAGGGCGGCGTCGTATATGTCCGGGTTCATCTGGGCCATCTTCGGCAGTACGGACAGCACCACGTACGGGGTGCAGAAAGTTATGTGAGCCAGGGTGACCGAGGTGTAGCCCTGAGTCATGTGCAGGAAGACGAAAAGCAGGAACAGTGATACACCGGTGATGATGTCCGGGTTGATCATCGGGATGTTGTTCATGAACTGGATGGCTTTGCGTTTTCTGCCGTGAAGGTTGAAGATGCCTATGGCTGCTATTGTGCCCAGCAGTGTGCTTACAACTGATGCTATCAGGGCAATGACCAGTGTGTTCTGGATTGCCGATGTGAGCGTTGAACCGCTGTCCAGATTGCTGGGACCGGCCAGATTGGCATAAAGCCTGAAAGAGAATCCGGTCCAGTTGCCGAGCACTTTGGATTCAGTGAATGAAAACACCGCTATGAACAGAATCGGTGCATACAGCAGGATGAGCAGCAACCAAATATATGCGCGTGCAATGAATCTTTTCATATCATTCCCTCCTCTTTTCCGTAGTCTTCATCTTTGTTGAAAAGCATGGTGATACCTATGATTATCAACATGATAAGTGATAGTGCCGAGCCGTAGTTCCACATCGAGGAATTGATGTTTTCCTGAATGATGGTGCCGAACAGCTTGATTTTGTTGTTGGTGAGGAATTCGGAAATTGCAAAGGTGCTGACAGTGGGCATGAAAACCATCAGGATACCGCTTATGATACCTTGCTTTGAAAGCGGGACGGTGATCTGCCAGAACACCTGCCATGGAGTTGCGCCCAGGTCTTCGGCAGCCTCTGCGTATGATGCATCCATTTTGTTGAGCACGTTGTATATGGGGTAGATCATGAAAGGCAGGAAATCATAGACCATACCATACAGCAGCGTCCCTTTGCCCAGTTCTATTCCCATTACGTTGAAAAGTTCGGCCGTGGCCAAAGTCCTCATCAGGGCATTTACCCACATGGGAAGAATGAACAGTATGACAGTCACTGCGCTTTTGTTGTATTTCCTGTTGGACAGTATCCAGGCGGCGGGGTAGCCGAGCAGAAGGCAGAGAAGGGT
>JAGHSY010000043.1 GCA_018065615.1 Candidatus Colenecus caballi
CAGATTCCGTCTCGCGGCGGACACCCTTGCCTTTGGCTGTAACCTTCCCACTATCAGGGCGGTTTAGGGACTTTCACCCTTTAGAGTACGTTCGTGCTGGAGGAACAAACAAGAAACACGGCCCCGTTTCCGGAGCCGTTTTTCTTTTGTACAGTCCTTACCGTCACAACAATGCGTAACGCAGAATGAACAGGACTGCAAGCACCCACATGGTCGGGGTGATCTCCTTCCACTTGCCTGACAGTGCGTACAGGACAACGTATGAAATCATACCGATAAGGATACCGTCACTGATGCTGTAGCAGCAGGGCATGAGCAGCATGGTGAGGAATGCGGGAATTGATTCGCGGTAGTTGAGCCAGTCAATCTTGGTGGCGGGCTGCATCATCATCATACCTACAATGATCAGGGCAGGTGCAGTGGCAGCACTTGGAATGGCCAGGAATACCGGTGAGAAGATCAGAGCAACCAGGAAGCAGATGGCTACTGTGAATGCAGTAAGACCAGTGCGGCCGCCAGTACCTACACCTGTTGAACTCTCAACGTATGTGGTGGTGGTTGAAGTGCCGAAGCAGGCACCGGCAACAGTACCCACGGCATCGGCCATGAACACCTTGTCAATACCGTCAATTGTGCCGTCTTCCTTTACGAAACCGGCCTTCTGTGAAACGCCGATTACAGTTCCCATTGTATCGAACATGTCAATGAACAGGAATGTGAATACGACAGCCAGCATATCCCATGACAGGATATTGTGCCATTCGAACTGGCAGAAGATAGGAGCTATCGAAGGAGGAGCGGATACAATGCCGCCAAACTGAGTGATACCCATAGGAATACCGATGACAGCTGTCACGAGAATACCGATAAGCACACCGCCGCGTACATGCAGCATGGCCAGAGTACATGAAATGATAAGACCGATGACAGCCAGCAGGCCTGTGCCGTGGGTTATGTCACCAAGGGTAACCAGAGTTGAATCACTGTTTACAACAATACCTGCGTTCTGGAGTCCGATGAATGCGATGAACAGACCGATGCCGGCGCCGATGGCGTTCTTCAGGGACATTGGGATTGAGTTCAGAATCCATGTGCGGACCTTTGTCACTGACAGGATGATGAAGATGATACCTTCAATAAGAACTGCTGTCAGAGCGAACTGCCATGAGTAGCCCATGGTCAGACATACCGTGTAAACAAAGAATGCGTTCAGACCCATACCGGGAGCAAGTCCGAAAGGCTTCTTTGCATAGAATGCCATAACAAGACCGGCAACTGCCGATGCCAGAATGGTTGCTGTGAACACAGCACCGTTGGGCATACCGTCCAGAGCGCTGAAAATGCTGGGATTGACGGCCAGAATGTAGGCCATTGTAAGGAAGGTGGTCACACCTGCCAGAATCTCTGTTCCAACCTTATGCTGTTTGGGGTCAAAACCGAAGGCTTTTTCCAAAAATGCCATAATGAGTTCAGTTTATGTGAAGATTAGAAATTCCACTTGACACCAAGGCAAGGATTGCACATGAAACCTTCCTGAGTAAAGTTGTTTGAAATCTCAACTTCACCACCAATATTCAGGTTCTCGCAACCGAAATGCTGGCCGACTGCATACCACAGCTGGGGCTCTGTCAGGAATACCCACTCAACATCGTCCTTAACATCAGTCAGAGTGCTGAAGTTCTGCTTCTGGCCCCAGAAATCAACAAAGCCTGAGAAACGCAGACCTTCTACACCGAACAGATCCTGCATTCCCCATACGGCTGTGAACTGCAATGGAATGCTCTCTGTATCTTTCTTGAACTTCTTGTAAAGGACTTTCAGGTTAAGTGTGTTGTTGAAATCCTCACTGTGCAGGAAATAGTCAACACCGGCCAGCCATGCTGAAGTTACAGGATAGCTGAAACCAAAGCCACCGCCAAAACCGCCGTTATATTCAATCTGAAGGCTTAACGGAGCAAGAGCTGATTCACCCCAGAAATTCAGGCAACGTGCAATTTCCATGTAAGTGTTGCTGGGAGATGCCACAAACTTTTCATTGTCAGCATCAAGCATCTGGTAATTGTAGTCATAATCAACAAAGAAGAATGTGTTACCCCAATCATCGCCCTTGAACATTTCAAGAGTGGTGGTAACAAACTTTCTGTCCTTTCCAAAATCAGAGAAAACCTGCAGGTTTGTCTGTGCGAATGCACCTGCTGCAATCAGGCTCAAGCCTGCAAAAGCAACGATTTTTTTCATAAACGGTTAATTAAAATGAATAAAAAGTGAATAAAAAAGAATGCTTTAAAAAGATTTCCGAGCACTTCAGGAGTATTGCCCAAAGTGCCCGGAAATGTATGATTATCAGTCCTGATCCTTGTGACGGCGGTACTGCTTCATCTCCTCTGTAAAGCCCTCGGTGTTAGGACCGGCAGTCTTACCTGAGGTATATTCTGCATCGAGCTTGAAGTCCTTGCCGGGAAGAATTGCGTTGAGTACTATACCTGCAATGGCGGCAATGGCCAGGCCAGACAGTGAAACCTTGCCTATTGCAACGCTGCCCGGACCATACTGGATACCGATTGCAAGAACCAGAATCAGAGCGGCTACAAGCACGTTGCGGTTGTTCTGGAAGTTGACCTTGTTTTCAACCAGGTTACGTACGCCGACTGCAGAAATCATACCGTACAGAACCAGTGACACACCGCCTACAGTAGCGGTAGGCATGCAGTAGATGAGCTGTGCGAACTTTGGTGAGAATGAGAACAGGATGGCCAGGAATGCTGCAATGCGCACAACCTTGGGATCATATACTCTGGTCAGGTTCAGAACACCTGTGTTCTCACCGTATGTGGTGTTTGCAGGAGCGCCGAACAGAGCTGCAATCATTGTTGCAAGACCGTCACCAAGAAGAGTGCGGTGCAGACCGGGATTCTCAAGATAATTGCGCCGGCAGGTCGATGTAATGGCGCAGATGTCACCTATATGTTCAATCATTGTGGCAAATGAAATGGGGACAATTGCAATGATTGCGGTCCACACGAATGACCAGTCTGGATTCTTCAGGACAGCAAATGCGGTATTCTCAAACTGGACGGGAAGTCCGAACCATGCGGCCTCCTTCATCGGAGTGAAATCGACCTTACCGGCACATGCGGCTACCAGATATGAGCCAAGCACGCCAAGAAGAATGGGAATGATCTTGATCATGCCCTTGCCGAACACGTTGGCAACCACAATGATTGCAATGGCCAGGATGGCAATCCACCAGCATGACTGTGCGTTGTTTATGGCACTTGCTGAAAGGATAAGTCCGATGGAGATGATGATAGGACCGGTTACTACTGGCGGGAAGAAGCGCATGGTCTTTCTGACGCCGTAGAAATAGAAAAGTGCTGACAGGATGAAGTACATGATGCCTGCGCATGCTACACCAACGCAGGCGTAAGTCAAGGCAACCGGAGCGGTATAGCCAAGGGCACCGCCCATTTCAACTACAGACGCATATCCGCCAAGGAATGCGAATGATGACCCCAGGAATGCCGGAACCATCCATTTGGTGCAAAGGTGGAAAATAAGCGTACCAATGCCTGCAAACAGCAGTGTTGCCGAAATTGGCAGGCCTGTGATAAGAGGAACCAGAACCGTAGCTCCGAACATTGCGAACATGTGCTGGAAACCAAGCACCATCATTTTTCCCTTTCCAAGAGAACTGGCATCATAAATGCCTTCCTGTTTTGCTTCTTCCATAAAGAATGACTGAGATATTTTAGTTGTTAGTGTTTCCTTTTTATAATAGATGCAAAATTACTAGTGATGCGTTAAGCGACGCATCTACGCTTGTAACTAATTAATAATATATAATTTAAACGCGTTCTTTGATAACTTCGATTTGAAATGAGTTCGT
>JAGHSY010000045.1 GCA_018065615.1 Candidatus Colenecus caballi
CATGTGACTTTTCCGACTCATTCAATGGAACTGACAGTCTTCTCAAGACCGATGCAATATCATATAACGATTTCATAGTGTTTTCAAAGAGGCACGTCTCATCGGTCAATGACCTGTACGGCAAGCGCATAGGCATAATGTCCAACGGAAATGTGATTCCGCTGATAGAACAGCTGAACCTGATGCAGTACTGTACGGCTTACCCGGACAACCGTGAAGCCATGAAGGCTCTCATTGACGGCAAGGTTGACTGCGCCGTAATGAGGAATGCGGTGGGTACGGTCCTTATCGGAGACCTGATGGCCGAAGGGATTGTGCAGGGCTATCTGTCAATAGGCCAGAGCTTCATGTGTTTCGGAGTGAACAATTCTCACCCCGAACTGCTGGAGCGGCTCAACAAGGCCATTCTGGAGACCAAGACTGACGGTTCTCTGAGCAAGTTGGGTGACAAATGGCTGACGTCATTCGTCGCCCCCTACTCCCTGAAGGAGACTCTGTCCAACAACATCGGACTTGTGACAGGATTCTTCCTTCTGTTCCTTATCATCAGTGTGACATTCTATGTCAACGAGAAGCACAAGAACAGGTCCATACAGGAAAGGAACCATTTCCAGAAGATTGTTGAGAATCTGTCAAATGACTTTGAATGTGTTATTTCCGTACCGGTTGCAGATAACGGCCGCTGTGAAAGTTCCATGCTCATAAGACTGAGCGACACACTGATGCGCAACATTCCGGAATGGGCCAAAGAGCACGATTTCGCAAAGAGGCTTGAAATTCTGTGCAACAGCATTGTGGCTCCGGAAGACCGTAACAGGTTCATGAAGGAGACCGCCATGGATGTAATCCTGAACAATCTGTCCGATGTCTTTGCCTATTATGTGAACTTCCAGGCTGTGATAGACGGCAGGCCCAAGTTCTACCAGATGAAATTCAGCGCCATACGTGACAGTCAGACACAGCAGATCCAGAGTCTGGTATGCGGCATGCATGACGTGGATGACAAGACAAAGACCGACATGAAGACAAAGACCGATCTTGAGCAGTCCAACAAGGCCAAGACTGATTTCCTCTTCAACATGAGTCATGACATACGTACGCCGATGAACGCCATCATCGGATTCACCCATCTGGCAAAGAAGCATATCAGTGACAGCGGACGTGTGATTGACTGCCTGAACAAGATTGAGTCATCGGGCAACCACCTGCTGGACCTTATAAACGAGGTTCTTGACATGTCACGCGTCGAGGCCGGAAAGATGAAATGCGAGCTGAAGGACACCAATGTGGCAGACGCGGTCAACAGGCTCATAACCATATGCAGGGAGACAGCTGAAAAGAACGGCATAAGCCTGACTTTAAAGAACTGTAGAATTACGCACAACGTGGTTGCCGCAGACGAACTGCATATCAACCAGATTCTCATGAACATTGTGGGCAATGCCATAAAGTACACGCTGCCCGGCGGAAGCGTAAGTGTGGAGATAAGTGAGTCCGAATCGGCCCACGAAGGCTGCGCTGACTACAAATACGTCATTGAGGACACCGGAATAGGCATGTCAAAGGAATTTGTAGGAAAGATTTTCGACTCTTTCTCCAGAGAAGAGAACCAGCTGGTGAACGGTATTCAGGGCACCGGCCTGGGCATGTCCATTGTCAAAAGGCTGGTTGAGCTCATGGATGGCACCATAAGCGTTGAATCGGAACAGGACAAGGGAACCAAGGTTACCGTAATCCTGCCGCTGTTCATTTCAAAGGAGCTTGAGGTCCTGCCGGTCGAAGACAACGATTCATACATTGACCTGGAGGGCAAGAGAATTCTTCTGGTTGAGGACAATGACCTTAACCGTGAGATTGCAAACTGTCTGCTGACTGACAGCGGAGTGATTGTAGAAGAGGCAAAAGACGGTCTTGAGGCTGTGGAATGCATCAAGGGTAAGGACCCCGACTACTACGACTGCGTGCTGATGGACATTCAGATGCCTGTCATGGACGGTTACGAGGCTACAGCCGAAATACGCAAGCTTAAGGGTTATGACCAGCTTATCATAATTGCACTGTCAGCAAATGCGTTTGAAGAGGACCGTGCCAAGTCTCTTGACGCAGGCATGAACGACCATCTGGCAAAGCCCATCAATCCGGCAGAGCTGAAGGAGACTCTGGCAATGTATATGTGACATTCCTGACCTGCAGCAATAAAAGAACGACGTCCGGTTGGACGTCGTTTTTTTTGTTCTCACAAGTGAGACGTAAGGCCTTCAGCTGATTTGAACCGGGACCTTTTCACCTGGTGGGGGTCAGGCGGTACAGCGCGACGTCATGTCCGGGAACGGTCACAGCCAGGTTCTTTTTAGTCGTGACTGCCTTGGCCTTCCTGGCAGGCTTGTTCCACAGGTCGCGGACACTGTACACTATATGGTCAAATCCGGTGGACAGGCCTGACACCTCATCGTCAGTCAGATTGAAGTCCTGCCAGTTTATTTCCAGGCTGGCCGGTTCCTCCGTACGGTTCAGTATGCAGAACGCCCAGTCACCGCCCTGCAAGGGCTTGAACCAGTACTCAATGTCATTTTCGGACTTGAAACGCAGGCCCTGAACACCAAGGCTGTCCTGATCAATGGCTATCACGTCCCTGTTGAGGATGATGGCGCGGGTATCGTCAGTCATTTTGCTCAGGTCGTTGCCAAGAATGAGCGGAGCGGCCATCATGCACCACATGGTGAAATGTGCACGGTCCTCACTGACGCTCATGCCGTTGCCCACTTCAAGCATGTCAGGGTCGTTCCAGTGGCCCGGACCGGCGTACTTGCGCAGCGGAGCGTTCTGGTCTATGATGCTGAGCACGGTCTGTCCCCATCCGCGCTGGCGGGGCTCACCGGCAAAACGGGCGGTGATATCACCGGTCGTACGCCATGAGTGACCGACCTCGGCCGCCCATTCCCAAGGTTTGTTGGTGCCCCATTCACACATGCTGAACAGTATGGGCCTTCCTGATGCGCGCAGAGCGTCACGCATCAGTTCATACGCTCCGCGCGGGTTGATGTTCTCACTTGAGCACCAGTCATATTTAAGGTAGTCAATGCCCCAGCGCGCATACTGCAGGGCGTCCTGGTACTCATGTCCGAAACTGCCGGTGCGGCCTGCACAGGTCCTGCGGCCTGCATCGGAATAGATTCCAAGCTTCATTCCCTTTGAATGGACATAGTCCGACAAGGCCAGAATGCCGTTGGGGAATGTTTTGGGATCAGGCTGGACAAAGCCGTCGGCGTCACGTTCACCGTGCCAGCAGTCGTCCATGTTAAGGTAGATGTATCCGGCATCGACCAGACCTTCCGCCACCATTACATCGGCCTGCTGGCGGATAAGTTCCTCACTGATGTTCTGCCCGAACTTGTTCCAGCTGTTCCAGCCCATCTGGGGCGTTTGGGCCAGGCCTTCCCATTTTTTAGGCTGTTGCGGTCTCTGCGGACGCTGTGCATTCATGCTGACCGGCATGCTGACCATTGCCAGCACTGCCATGACGGTTGTAAGTTTTCTCATTTTTCTGTAATTTTTAGAAACTGTTTTGAAATGTTCGATTAAAAATTTTATGAGAGATTTTCGAGATGAAAAATTGGTTATTTGAAGGAACAACCGACGCCAAACCGAGCGACATCAAACTTGTTTGAATGTCCGAGGTGCGAAGGAGGAAGACAAAGTCAATGGGGTTCCATTGTGACTGAAAAGAAACGGTTTTTTCAGCCGGAAAGATTTTATAAAAGATTAATTGGAACATTTCAAAACAGTTTCTTAGTTGGTATGCAAATATATGAAGAAAAAAAAGATGACCGGAGCTCACGCTTCAGTCATCTCAATATTTTCCAAACTATTATTTAACGCCGATTCATTGAATCTGACGTTGCAAAAGTATGGTCCGCAAAGCAGATGCTCTTTTCCAATTTGTAAATCAATACGTCAACTGAACCATTTCAGCCCATATTCTGAACGAAATCGGACTTATTTGGAAGGAGCAACGTAAACGGGACGGATGGCGGTGCCGCGATAGCAGTCCTTGCCCTCTATGGCGTCATGTGTTCCCTGTGACAGGTAACCGAACTGCATTGCCTTGCTGCTTGACGTGCTCTCATTAAGCCACATGCGTGCACCGGGATTGTTGCTGCTGCAGCCTTTGAATGACGTTCCGCTGAAATATCCGTTGTAGGGCATGAATATGCTGTTGCCGTTTATCTTGCTGGTGAACGTGGCACCCTTGACGCCGTCAACCGTAGCTTCAGAATAGCTGCAGTTGGCATACAGTTCCTTGGCCTGGGCCTGTGACGGAATACTCCAGCCCTCACCCAGAATCTGCGTTGCAGCATCTTCATCGGCCGTAAGAATATGGCCTGTTGAGAATGTCTTCTTGTAGTTCGATGATGAATAGCCGCCGGAATAGCCTGACTTCCAGCCGGAGCTCATGGTGCCGTCGGACTTCATGGACATGGTGGTGTAATAGACGTCAAGACCGCCCCATGTATAGAAGTCACCGAACCCGGTCCGGGAAACGAAGCCGTTCATGGTCAGGTTGGAGACGCCCCACATGGTGCCGCTGGGAAGACCCAGGTCAACAAGGCCGTAAACTCCTGTCTTTTCAACGCTGACGGCATACTCGTGACCGTAGCCGGAACGCTGTTCCGCGCCCTGGAATGTGCCTCCAAGAATGCTCTTGCCGTCAACAAGTGATATTTCAAGTTCAACACGGCTCAGATCTGCGGGTCCGACCATGAGCCACAGGGTCAGCCTGCCGTCTTCAGGGACAATGCTGCCCAGATTCATTGTGATTGCATCAGTGCAGGTCTCAACGTCAAGCACCGGTTCATCAAGTACAGGGTTGTAGCTGACATTTTGCGGAAACAGTTTTGACGGGGCCTGTATGACAGCGCTCGTGAACCTGCTGCCAGCCGAACTTTCCGGTACGGTCACCACCAGTTTCATCAGACTGCCGAAGTGGTGGAACCGGAATGAGGCATTGCCTTCAGACGGTGCTGTGGCGCTTGCGTACATGAAGTCCGATGCACCCAGATGTGCGGTTGAATTGTTTGCGGTCTGGGTGAACTGTGACGGCCAGGTACATGAGATGAGCTGCGGCCGGGCACTTGCGCTGTACGGGAAATAGGCGTAGTACTTGCGGTCCGGCATGAGCCCCCAGCCGCTGCCTGTAAAGGTGGCGCTGCCTGTACCGCCGGTTCCGGCTGTGAACAGGACCTGTGACGCTATCTCCTCCTCACCCGGATCAAGTGTCGGCCATACGCCAACCTTGTCACCTTTTGCCCATGTGAAGGAACCGGTATTGCTTATTGTCGTGCGTGTGGCACCGGCAAACAGGTAGTCATCGACCTGCATGAGAACGTTCCGGCCGTCAAATCCGGCATCGGACTGTGTCTGGAGCATGTCTTCATTCGAGCATGCGGCAAGAAGTGCGGCCGCTGTCAGTATGGAATATATATGTTTCATAGTGTCCGGTTTACTGGTTATAGTATTTCTTTCCGTCAATGATGTACAGTCCCTTGCCCTGGGCGGCAATCTCCTGGCCGGACAGGTTGTAGTAAAGTCCGATGCCGCTGTCCCGGTGTGTTACAGGAACGACGGTGATGTCATTGACCTCTGTCAGGAAGAAGCTGTCAAAACAGGTGTTTTCACCGTCCTGACTAAGGTTGGAGAACCATATCTGCAGATACTTGTAACCGTCATTGTTGGTGAAGACATACACCACGTCTGTCCATTCGCCGTCATAGGACGGGTATTCGAAAACAAGAGCATCCCCATTCAGTGAGACGGTATCCCTGAGTACTGACCTTGCCGGTGCGCTCCACTGAAAGTCATCACCTTCAGCGTCAATGGCCGGCGTTGTAAGGTTAACAAGGCTTGTCTCCAGGTTTCTGTTATGGTTAACATAAGTGCCGCCTGTATTCTTCACCTTGTATCCGAATGCGTAGGTTTTGCCCTTGGAAATACTCCACATGGTGCGGATTGAACCAGCGTCAGAACTGTTCCTGGACTGGATATAGACGTCATCGGACTGGTCATTGTAATGCTTTACATCAAAATTGGATTCTGTCAGAATCATGTTCTTGGCACTTGTCCAGTTCTTGAAATGGCCGGCATATTCGAATGAACCGTTCTTTATAAGGTTGGTTCCCGGCTGCCATACGGTGCCGTTGTCTTCTATGGTTTCAGGCATTGCGGTTTCCACCAGGGGGACATTCACGGTGATGGTTTTTGTTATGTCTGCAATACGGATGCTTATCCTGGCTGTTCCGCCACGGACTGCGCTGATTTCACCGTAAGGAGTGACGCAAGCCACTTTCTCATCGGACGAAGAGAAGACCGGAGTGGCGTCAGTGGCATCGGACGGGGTTATTGTCAGATTGACCTTTCTGACTTCACCGGGATTGAGGGTAATCGCCGATGAGACGTCAAGACTGACGCTCTTCACTATCTTGTAGCCGTCCATCATGTAGCTTATGTACCAGTCAAGGTCCGATTCCGATATCCTTGTGCCGCCTATTCCGTTCTTGAAATAGTTGTAGACCTTTCTCTGAAGGTTGTCTCCGCTCCTGGAAAGCAGGTCTGACATCATGCCGGCATAATTGTAGCGGTCACTGGTCCTCATTCTGAGCATGACCTCCTCAGGGTTGTCATAGAATGATGAAAGTTCAAAGTCCTTGGACAGCTGGTCCTCATTCACACCCAGGAGTGCAAGAGCCAGAAATGCCACGGTGCCGGTACGGTCTGCACCGACTGAACAGTGGAAATAGCTGGACTTGCCGTTCTTCAGGTAATTTATGATGTTCTGCATGCAACTGACCGCCGTGCTGTTGTCACGGTAAGTCACAATTCTGCATGCCCAGGCATCATTATACCTTATATATTTGACACCACTGCCAAGCGGTGATTCGTTGTTGCTGTTGGCCTCGGAATCAGTGCGCAGGTCTATTTCAAGTCCGATGCCCTCATCAAGCAGGACCTGCTTGCCGGATTCCGTGACTGCAACGGTGTTGCTGCTGTTGTTTCTGAGTCTGCCGCCACGGAATATGCGTCCGTACGGCACCGGCTTGCCCTGGAAGCCTGTCCATCCGCCAAGGTCACGCACGTTGCAGACGCCATCGACCTTGAGCATACGGACCGTGCCGGTTGTCCTGAACTGGCCGGACTTGACTGTGGTCTGTACGTCTCCGTTCATTCCGACAATCTCATAACTGTAGGTCCTGCCCGGAATAAGGTTGTACAGGTCAAATGATTCAGCGGATGCATCAATCCCAACCGTATTTGTCAAGTCAGCTGTACGGGAATCGGCATAACGGACTTCCAGGCGTTCATAGGTCCCGTCAAGCGTCCAGTTCAGGCGGACCGGTGCGGGCTGGTCCTTGCGGTAGTCTGTTGGAATCTGATAATAGTCAGTGATCTTTGTGTAGGTGTAGTCACCGTCCTTGTACTGGACCTCTGTCAGGTAACGGTGGGTCACTTCATTCTCCAGGCAGTACTCAGGAATGTCCTGTGACTGTGCATACACCGGCCACGCCATAAGGCAGGCCAGGCACGTTGATAGGATTTTTCTCATTTTATATTCAGGTATAGTAAGCAGATGGTAAATTTACAATACATTATCATGATACGCTCTCCTTTCTGCACTTTAGTTTTCAACAGTTTGGACACCTTTTACGAGTGAGACGTAAAAGTGCCCGAATTTTGAAACATCATTAATTTGTGCTATTATTGCAGGTATATTGGACAGTCTCACGACTCACTCGTAAAAGGTGTCCAAACACGAACAGATGAAAAAAATCATAGCAGCACCCCTGTGCCTGTGCGCCGCGGTAGCCATGGCACAGAAGCCGTCAGAGTACAATCTGGACGGCAAACTCTATCCGCAAATCAATGAGGACCGAAGCGTGACGTTCCAGTTCAGCGCCCCGTCGGCCCGGAGTGTGACACTGAACCTTGGCCGCGACTACGGGATGACCAAGGGTGAACGCGGCATGTGGACAGTGACGACAGACCCGCAGGTGGTGGGGTTCCACTACTACAGCCTGAAGATTGGCGGACTTGGCGTAATTGACCCCGCCGGACAGACATTCTATGGCACCAGCAAATATTCAAGCGCCATTGAAGTGCCTGAAAATGAGTCCGATGCAGCATTCTACACCCCAAGAAAGGATGTTCCGCAAGGTGCAGTACGTTCAGTCCGGTTCCATTCCGATGTGTGCAATGAATGGCGCAGGATGTACGTCTATACGCCGGCCGGATACTATGATGACCCCGACAGACGCTACCCTGTCCTGTACCTGCAGCACGGTGGCGGTGAGGATGAAACCGGATGGATTTTCCAGGGCCGCGCAGACGTGATTATGGACAACCTGATTGCGGAAGGCAAGGCCGAACCCATGATAATTGTCATGAACAGCGGTTATGCCAGCAACCCCGGCAGTTCGGACAGTTTTGACGCATTTGAAAAAATGATGACAGAAGAGGTCATCCCGTTCATTGACGGCCGTTACCGCACCATTGCGGACCGCGAGCACCGCGCCGCTGCCGGCCTGTCATGGGGAGCCAAGCAGGCTTATGACCTGGCGCTGGGATATCCGGAACTGTTTTCGGCCGCAGGCGGATTCAGCGGCATTATTGTGGTGGGCGAATTCAACGTGCACAACCCGGGCATCATGGACAAGACGCAGCGCAAAGCCGCTTACAACGGCATCTTCAAGGATGTGAAAAAATTCAACAAAGACTACAGCCTTCTGTTCATATCGACCGGTCAGGCCGAGGGCACACTGCTGAAGGAAATGTCCAGGACACTGAAGAAGGACGGCATCAAGAATACCTATTTCGAATCAAAGGACACCGCCCATGAATGGCTCACATGGAGACGTTCACTTTACAATTACGCACAATTACTCTTCAAGAAATGAATAAGACAGCAATACTTGCAGCGCTTTTAACGGTCGTGTCCGCATCGGCCTTTGCCCAGGAAAGCGCAGGCACAAACATTACAGGCAAGGAATACCCCAAGATAAATCCTGACAGAACGGTCATTTTCAAGGTCGATGCGCCCACTGCAGAAAGTGTGGCCGTGAATCTTGGCGGACGGCACGAAATGACAAAAAATTCTGACGGCCAGTGGGAAGTGACCACCCCGCCCATTGTGCCGGGGTTCCACTATTACCAGCTGATAATTGACGGCGTGAGCGTATCGGACCCCAATTCGAAACAGTTCTACGGGAGCAGCCGCTGGCAGAGCGGAATTGAGATTCCCGAGGTCTGCGTGGACTATTATCTTGACAAGGACGTACCCCACGGCGAGGTCCGCATGCAGCGTTACTGGTCTGAACTGACCCAAAGCTGGCGCGTGTGCAACGTCTATGTACCGGCGGGATATGACGAGAATCTGAGTGAGCGCTACCCTGTACTCTACCTGCTGCATGGTGCCGGAGAGGATGAGACCGGATGGCCCACGCAGGGCATGATGTACAATATTCTTGACAACCTGATTGATGAAGGGTCTGCCGTTCCAATGATTGTTGTCATGGATCATGGCGTTGCTGCCATTCAGGGTATTGACAGCAGGAACATGTTTGATTTCACGGCTTATGAAAAGCTTGTCATTGAGGAACTTATCCCTATGGTTGACAGCAAATACCGCACTCTTGCAGACCGTGAGCACCGCGGGATATGCGGCCTGTCACTGGGCGGTTTCCAGAGCTTCACCATTGCCATGGACAACCGTGACAAGTTTGCATGGCTGGGCGGTTTCAGCGGATCAGGGAAAGGTCCAGGCACCACTGCAGACCTGTATGACAAGTCCATGAACGATGACTTCAGGCTGATTTTCATAAGCACCGGCACAAAGGAATCACCGCAGATGTACGCCACTGTCAAGAACTTCCATGACATTCTGGTCAATGCAGGCGTGAAACACGTGTTCTACCAGTCCGCAGGCACCGACCACGAGTGGCTGACATGGCGCCGTTCCCTGTACCGCCTTGTTCCACTACTCTTCAAATAATCAGCGGATTGACACTCTCACGAGTCACTCGTGAAGGTGTCCAAACTCACAGAAATATGAACAAATTTCTATTGACAGCGATTGCGCTGGGAACGTGCACGGTGATATGTGCACAGGAATCCGGAGAGTGTTGGCGTGTGGACATTGGCATTGCCGCACCTTCAATATATTACCAGTATGAGGATTACTGGGGGCTGAAGCGCCTTGGCGGCAACAGCACAGAAAAGAGCGCGGAAGGAATGTCTGTCGAATACATTGACACCCACTGCTATGATCTGGAGGTCTATCCGACCCTGTCTGTACGGGCCGCACACCGCATTTCAGACCGATGGTACGCTGTGGCAGGTCTGGGTTACAACCTTGTAAAAGTCCAGTATTTCAAGATGACCACAGACAAGCCCGGAGAAGAGGAAAGCACTTTTGCCCTTGACTTCCTGGCCGGCGGACGTTACATGATTGACAGGAAAGGACACTTCTACGTCCAGGCAATGGTCGGACCGGCACTGCAGGGAAAGGCCGGTTTCTGGTACCGGAATTCAGACGCCAAGAAGAAATCGGCCCTGCCCAAGACGCCCTACTGGCTGGGATATCAGTTCAGCGCAGGCTATTCTGTCGATTTTCTGAAACGTTTCTATGCAGGCTGCGAACTGGGGTTCGGCACGGAACATGCCAGCGAACTGGGCGGCCGCGTATGCATCGGACTTAATCTGTAAAGCTATGAACAAATCAAATATTCTTACAATTCTGCTTTTGCTGGCATCATTCTGCTCCTGCACGTCCGAACACGATTCGACAACAAGAGACGACAGTTTCAATGCGTTATGTGACGGTATTGTTTGCGACTACCTGCGTATTGACAAGGCCTTCAATGAGTTCCTGTTTGAAGGAAAGGAGTCCGATGTCAGGTTTGAAAAGACCGCGGAAAACAGCTGGCGGGTGAATCCCGACAGGAAGGATTCATATCTGAGCGGGGTAACCATGACCATTGACGCAGATTCCGTTCCAAGCTATGGCCTGAACGGCTATATTGTTGAAGACAAGCTGACTACGCACATTTTCACTTCAACAGCCGCAGGAATAAGGAAAGGGAACGGACGCATTATTGTACAGATTACGCTCAATTCGGCCAAATACGGCACCGCATCAATACAGTTCACTGATTATGAGGCGGTTGTAAGCCTGAACAAATAAAGTTGACACCTTTTACGACTCACTCGTAAAACATGACGGAACCGCCGCGGGGGTACATGGTGACGCTGGTCACGGTGCCTTTAAGAACGGCAGGCTGTATGCCGGAACCGGGTTCACCGCCCTTGTCAGCAAACAGAGTGAAGTCATGATTCCCGTCAGGCGGCTGTCATGCGGCGCTGCAGCCACCGTCTTGTGCCGTCAGGAATGCGGTATGCCAGCCTGCTGTCGCCATTGGCAAACCGTACCGCCACACCGTCATCGGCAACGCGCAGCAGCATTTCCGTGCCGTCAGCGCCCCGGACAAGATACTGCCTGAAAGAAAAGGACACGCTGCTGCTCTTGCCGGAAAGCATGGTGAAGCTGTCTTCCACTATCTCTTTGTCAAAATCATTTCTCATGACTATCTGCTGAAGCCCGTGTTCCATGACCTGGACCGGCCTGCCATTGTAAAACACGCAAATAAGGCTGTCACTGACACTGACGCCTGTCTTTCCGTCCGGCGAAATGACCGTAAAGCTGTCAGTGCTGCATGAAACGGACAGCAGCACAACCAGTGCCGGAACTGCCAGTCGTGAAAGGATTGGTCTTCTCATAATCAATTTGTTCTGTGCCGCAAATATAAGTCATTCTTAAAAAAAACACGTGTGCAACGCTTTTTTATCGTTTTTTATTTATTTTTGTAAAACGTGCAACAATTAATGCAACTGACCTATATTATAATAACAGGACTATGAGCTGTACCAATCCGCAAGTCAGAACAGGCACCGCTCCGCATACCGTCAGCGCAGAACCGGGGGGGGGTAAAATTATGATTATCAATGATTTACATTTAGGGACAATATCTTTGTCTCCTGACATTCTCAAGAAGGCCAACATAGGCCTTTGGGCATTTGAACTGGATGAGGGCAAGCCGCCGCGCATGTATGTCGATGAAGCCATGCTGGGACTTATCGGACTAGACCACCAGGTATCACCGGAAGAAACCTACCACGCATGGTATGACAACATTGACCCGGATTCATACGGTCTGGTATCGGAATCGGTTGACAAGATGATTGCCGGCCAGCATGCTGAAGTCCAGTACCCGTGGCACCACCCCGACGGCCGTACCATGATAGTCCGATGCGGCGGCGTGCGCAATCCTGAATACACGAAAGGTGTGCGCATTGAAGGCACGCACCAGGACGTGACCCAGGTCCTGCATTTTGACGAAGAGGTTGAGGAACGCAAGAAGAACGAACTCTCCCTGTCACTGATAAGCGCACTGTCAGAGGCCTACACCACCTTGTACTATGTGGATCCGGACAGCGGTGAATACCAGTTGATTTCAAGAAGCAGGACCTTTGACGACAAGGTTCTCTCAAAAATGGTCACAGGCAGCACATTCTACACTGACACTGCAAACAATATTTCCAGAGTGATCTGTCCGGATGACTACAGTCTGATTATTCCGCTTACCAGCAGGGACGGTATTGAAAAGGCTCTTGACGGAGGGGACAGTTTTGCCATAGACTACCGTCTCCTCATAGACGGCCGGAAAGTGTGGTACAAGGTCAAGACAGTGAAGGTATTCAATGACAATGGTCAGTACCACTATGTGATAGGTGTCATGGACAATTCGGCCGAAAAGAAGAAGGAACTGGCGCAGCGCCGTGACATGGAGATCATTGAGATTCTGGCATCGGAATACACATCGGTCTATTATATCAACCTGACTACAGACGAACTGACGCCCTACACCATGAATGCCGATACTGAAGCGTACTTTGGCAGCATATTCAGAAGCGGCATCACTTACAGTCAGGCATTCAGGCTGTATGTTCAGCAGTACATCCAGAACGATGACCGGAATATGATGCTTCGCACCGGCTCCATAAGCAACATAATGGCCCAGTTGCGCAACAAGAAGTCTTTCATCACCACATACCGCAATTCCGACGGACACTACTGTCAGATGAAATTTGTCAAGGTGGGCAACGAACAGGGGTATCCGACCGCCGTAGCCCTGGGATTCGCGGATAAGGACACAGAAGTCCGTGCTGAAATTGAACGGAAACGGGCTGCTGACCGTGACATGGCAGTCATTGCCGGTCTGTCCGATGATTTCGACTGCGTGGTTTATGTCAACTTTGACACGGATGAGGAAATACGATACCGCTTTGATCCGGATTTTCTGCACAAAGTTCCGGAATGGTCCACAACAAAATCCTTCACGAACCGCCTGAAGACCCTTACGGAATCTATAATGCATCCGGATGACCGTCAGGAATTCTGGAATGCCACAAGGCCGGACATTGTAAGGTCCAAGATTGAAAAGGACGGCATTTACTACGCTAATTTCCGCACGCTGACTGACGGTGAGACAACATACTATCAGGCCAAGTTTGTACGTGACGAACATTCTCCCGACCACGTGATTGCCGGTTTCCGCAACGTGGACCTGGAGACAAAACGCGAACTCATGGCTCTGGAAAAGGCCGAAGCCGCCAACCGCGCCAAGTCCGACTTTCTGTTCAACATGTCTCATGACATACGCACGCCAATGAATGCCGTCATCGGATTCCTGGACATGGCCATGCGCAACATTGACAACCGCGACAAGACCGTTGACTGTCTTGGCAAGGCAAAGCACGCTACTGACATGCTGCTGTCACTTATAAATGACATTCTTGACATGAGCCGCATTGAGAGCGGAAAAGTCAGGCTGAACGAGATGCCGTTTGACATTTCCTGCATATTTGACAGTCTGAAAGAGGTAATGTCCATGTCATCATCGGCCAAAGCCATCAGACTTGAATTTGACAACAGCAATATCCTGGACCGGCACGTCATGATAGACCGCCAGCGTGTTGAACGCATTCTGGTGAACCTTATTTCAAATGCCATAAAATATACGCCAAAGGGAGGCAACGTGAATGTCAGCATAAGGCAGATGGAAGGCGTATGCTGCGGCTGCGGGCTGTACCGCTTTGAGGTTGCAGACAACGGAATAGGCATGAGTGAGGAATTCCAGAAACACATGTTTGAAGAATTTGCCCGTGAAGAGACATCGACCGTCAGCGGCATTCAGGGTACGGGCCTGGGACTTGCCCTGTGCCGGAGACTGACCACGCTGATGGGTGGTACCATAACCTGCTGCAGCCGTCAGGGACAGGGTTCAACCTTCTATGTCACCATTCCGCTCAAACTTCAGGACAGGAGCAGTGTCACCGCATCGGATTCCGATAAGACGGCTGCAGACAACTCCTGTCTGGCCCATCTGAAGTCACTTCTTGTTGAAGACAATGAAATGAACAGTGAAATAGCAGTGGCCATTCTTGAATCTTTGGGCATGACCGTTGACACGGCCGCGAACGGTCAGGAAGGCGTGAATGCAGTCCGAAGCAGCGGTCCCGACCACTACGATTTCATTCTCATGGACATTCAGATGCCAATCATGGACGGATACGAAGCCACCAGGATTATCCGTAGGGAATGTCCCGAACTCAAAGCCGCAATCATTGCCCTGTCCGCCAACGCTTTTGAAGAGGACAAATCCAAGAGCTATGAGGCAGGCATGGATGACCACATTGCCAAGCCCATTAATGTACAGGAGCTTATTCACACCTTGAAAAAATACGTAAAATGAACCCCTATTCCCCTTGTTTCGATTCAATAGCCAAACACTTCATTGACACGGCGGCAATTGCCTGCTACTGTGATCTGAAGGCCGAAACCATCCTGGTGCTGAAAGGTGAAGATTTCCGGGAAACCGGATTCACACGTCCGTTCGAGAAGCTGCGCCAGGATCTTGAACAGTTTTCAAAAGACAGCATACATCCTGATGACAGGAAGATTCTAAAAGATAACCTTGACCTGAAGCATATACGGCAGCAGCTGGAAAAATCAGACAGTTACACATTCAACTACCGGCGCTTCATTGACGGACGGGCTGTGGCATTCCGCAGTGTGGTCATTCGCGGTGAAGATTCCGACCATGCCGTCATTCTGCTCATGGACATTACAGCAGAGCTCAAGAAGGAGGAGAGAATCACCAAAGCAGCCCGTGAAGCCCAAATGCTTGTTGACAACCTGACAGCCACATTCAACATTGTATATATTGTTGACATGTCCGATGATTCCCTGCAGATAACAAAAATGGACAGTCACATGCTTGAAAGCAAGGGCAATTTCAGGGTATTCTCAGATGCCAGAGACTTCTTCCTGTCCAATGTGGTCCATTTCCGCGACAGGGAGTTCATGACCCGCGAACTTGATTTCAGCACAATACGTGACAGACTGGCCGGCACCAGTTCTTACAATGTAGAATACCGTGTAATCAAAAACAACGTCACCTACGGAGGCGAAATGCTGGTCACGGCCATTGAAGGCAGCCGCATTGCCATAGGCATGGGCGGTTCGGACAAGGATCTGGTCATGCGTCACATGCAGCAGAAAAGATACAATGACTACTTTGCGCTGTTCGTGATTGACATTGATACCGGCATGCTCAAGGTCATGAAGACTTCACCATGGTACAAGACAGGCAAAGCCGGTGAGGCCACGCCATACACCAAGGCCATCCTTGACTTTGCAGGAACACTTGACGGGGAACCCAGGGCATTCTTCACCCAACTCTCTGACATGGAATTCATAAGGCGCGAACTTGCACATGAAGACAAGCACGCATATTCATACAAGTCCAATCTGGTCACCCTTGACACCAAGTGGGTGAACGTTGTAAGTTATGTCACAATAAGGCATGAAGACGGCACACCGGCGGAATTCACCCTTGGATTCTCTCTTGTGGATTCCATGGAAAGCCGGTCAAAGGAGACCCAACTCAGACTCAAGGAAGACATGCACATGATTGGCGGACTGGCAAGCGGCTATCTGGCACTATATTATGTGAACATTGAAGAGAACACATGCAAAGTATATTCCATTGACTCGGAACGTCTGCCTGACACCAGAAAACTGCTGTCAGATGAGGTCAGCTATGACACGTTCACCAGGTTCATCCAGTCCGATGCCATTCATCCCGATGACAGACAGCTGTTTGCAGGACTGGATTTCAATTCCGTACGCCAGATGCTTGCCCACACAAGAAAGTGCAGCATACGTTTCAGGCGCAACTATTCAGGACAGTATCTGTGGTCCGAAATGGATATCATCAAATATGAGGACATTGACAGTCCGGCCAATGCGCTCATAATAGGCTTTTCCGAGATTGATGAGACTGTACGCAGGCAGGAGAAGCAGCAGGAGCAGCACAGAAGGAACACTGAGATTATTGAAGCGCTTGCATCGGACTACAGTTCAGTGTTCTACGTGGACGTCATTACCGGTGAGATGACCCCCTACTCCATGCATGACGAATTCGGACAGAAAATTCTGGAGATATTCCATTCCTGCAGGTCATTCACCAGAACTTATGAGACATGCGTCAGACAGTTCGTTTATGAACCGGACCAGGAGATGATGCTCACGGAAGGTGATCCTGACAGAATAATTGAAAAGCTGTCTCAAGAGAAATCTGTGTCACTCACTTTCCGCAGAACCGACAAGGGCCGCATTTCATTCTGTGAAATCAAATTTGTCACCGCTCTGAAAGAAGACGGCGTCATAAAGAGTCTTGGACTGGCCATGGCTTACAAGGACAATGAGATTATGGCCCAGTTCCTTAACGACAAGCTTATATCGGAATACATTTCGGCCTTCATGGTCAATCTTGAACTTGACAGTTACAGGACATACCGGCACCCGGACACTACAAGAGCAATGGACCGTGAAGACCATGTCTGGAGTCTTGCCATGAGTGACTTTGCCGGAGAATGTGACCCCGACTATTCCGAACTTGTCAGCAGCATAGGTTCACCGGCATTCCTCAGGTCCGAACTGGCCAGCACCAGCCGCCGCGAATATCTGTACCGCGTTCCAAGCCCGAACAAGCCTTGGCGCCGGTGTGTCGTTCTGGTTCTTGACCGCATTGACGGCATTCCGCAGAACGTGGTGGTGACATTCACTGCAATTGACGACTACCAGTCCAAGATAAAGGATCAGGAAATACAGCTCAAGCAGCAGATGGAAATGATTGGCGGACTTGCCAGCAACTATCACGCACTGTACTATTTCAACATTGCCAAGAAGAAGTACAGACTGATTTCCATAGACGAACAGCGTCTGCCTGAAGTCAGCCACCTGCTGAGCAACATACAGGGCAACCCGCTTGAACTGTTCCTGGATTTCGGTCGTTCGGAACTGGTTTATCCTGACGACAGGCATCTGTTTGAGGAACTGACCGTTGCCAGAGTCTTTGAGGAACTGGCCCACAAGAAGAAATTCACGACACGTTTCCGCCGTAAATTCGGCAGCAGTTTCCTTTGGACGGAACTGGACATAATCAAATATGAGGACATTGACGAAAAGCCCAACACCATAGTCCTTGGATTTGCGGAACGCGACAAGGAGATAAGACGTGAACTGGACATTGCCGTCGTACAGGACCTTGCCAACCAGCAACGGCACATCAAGATGTTCGGTGACATGATAAACGCCGCCATGTGGAGCATTGTCATACGTGATGACGTGATCATTGCAGTTGACCTGTCCGATGAGTTCAGGCACATGCTGGGCTATTCGGATGAAAAGGAACTGCCCAACGCGCTCTCCTCATGGTACAGCGTCCTGCATCCAGAAGACAAGGAACGTATCGTTTCCATTTTCTGGGATTCCATTCACGCTGACGATGACGGTAAGGAATACAATGTCCGGTACCGCGGCAGAAGAAAGGACGGAGAGTTCTGCTGGTATCATGCCGTAGGACGCAAGGAGAAAATCAATGAGGGCGTACGCATGTTCGGCATCATAACGGACATTTCGGCCGATATAGAACTTGAAATGCGCAAGAACCAGCTTGAGGTGAACCTGAAGATTATCAGCCAGCAGCAGGAACAGCTCAAGGAGGCGCTAAACATGGCACAGTCAGCAAACCGCGCCAAGACCACGTTCCTGAACAACATGAGTCATGACATACGCACCCCGATGAATGCCATAATAGGTTTCACGAACCTGGCTGCCGGGCACATTGATGACAGGGCCAAGGTTGCTGATTGTCTTGGCAAGATTGACAAGTCGTCAAACCACCTGCTTTCACTCATAAATGACGTGCTGGACATGAGCCGCATAGAATCAGGCAAGATGACTCTGGATAAAAAGCAGGAGAACCTGAACGATATTGTCAGTTCGCTGCGTGACATAATTCAGGCCGATATACAGGCAAAGGGACACACGTTGTATGTTGACGCATCAGGAGTCAGTGACAATGACATTTTCTGCGACCGTCTGCGTCTGAATCAGGTGCTGCTCAACATTTTGTCCAATTCAATAAAATATACGCCGGCCGGCGGCACCATAAGTCTGTGCATCAGCCAGCGGACTGTGAAATCATCGGGCTATGCCATATACGAATTCCGCATAAAGGACAACGGAATGGGTATGAGCCAGGATTATCTGAAAATGATATTCGAACCATTCATGCGCGTCAAGTCAACTACGGTGAGCGGCATTCAGGGCACAGGACTTGGAATGGCAATAACCAAGGCGCTTGTTGACATGATGGACGGACAGATTACAGTCAGCAGTGAACTTGGCAAAGGTACGGAAACCGTCATTACATTTGATTTCAGGCTTGCAGCTGACAATGCGGCCAATTCCGGTTCTGACAATGATGACAGCACCGCAATTGACATTTCCGGCACCAGAATCCTTCTGGTTGAGGACAATGAGCTGAACCGTGAAATTGCAACTGCCATTCTTGAAGAGAAAGGCTGTATTGTCACTCCTGCCGAAGACGGTTCCATTGCTGTCAGTCTGATTGGAAGCGGGAAGAATGGTGACTATGACCTTATACTGATGGACATTCAGATGCCTGTCATGAACGGCTATGAAGCAACACGCCAGATAAGGCTGCTTGGCACCCCACTCTCAGACATTCCGATAATTGCCATGACGGCCAACGCATTTGAAGAAGACCGCAAGGCCGCTCTTGAAGCCGGAATGGACGAACATATTGCAAAACCTATCAATCCGGACCGGCTCATCCATACAATCGGCCGGTTCCTTGAAAAAAAACACTAATTCTTTTTTTACATGAAATCATTCCAGTTCAAATTCAATGACTGCACAGGTCTTGAAACAGATCTGACAAGAATTGCGGACATCTGCAGGCAACAGCCGCAGGCAGGACTGCTGTTCTATCTGACCTGGACCGACAATGCCAGAACATACGTTTCCGATGCTATATCCATTATAGAGAAACTGTTTCCTGAAGCCATATTCTATGGTAATGAAGCATCAGGAAACATTGAGAACGGCAATCTGTCATACGGACTGGTTGTCACCTGCACCGTTTTTGAAGGACCTGACAACAAAACGGAACTGGTGTGGGTAGAAAAAGGCACCGCAACCGGTTCACTGAGCGACCTGTGGGACTATTGCCGCAGCCGCAAGGGGCTGAAGGCGGTCGAACTGATTCCTTCCACTTCATATCTTGAAGAGCTGGGCATTGACAAGAACATACCTGATCTGGACAGCGGCATTGCCATATTCGGCGGCGCATGCGTCAATTCGGACAATCCGATAAATGATGCCTATATCATTGCCAAAGGCCATGAGATGACTCTGTCCGGCATGGCTGTCATTCTCCATTACGGTGACAGTCTGAATGTTTCATGTACCTATGTTCTTGGATGGAAGGGACTTGGCAGTTTCAAGAAAGTTACCCGGAGCCAGGGCAAATCCATATATGAAATAGACGGAAAACCGGCCCGTGAACTTTATGAGAAGTACCTGAATCTGCAGAATGAGGACAATGACAATCTGGTTTTTCCGCTCATTATTGAAGAGGACAGCTTTGAATTCATAAGGACTCCACGTGACTTCCAGCCGGACAAGTCCATGACAATGATTGTGAAAGTTGACGAAGGTTCAATGACACGCATTGCCTACGGTGACAAGAACACAATCCTGGACAGCCTGTACAATAAGGCATCGGAAATTGACAGATTCAGGCCGCAGGCTATACACGCCTACTCCTGTGCCAGCCGGAAAATGTTCTGGGGGAACCAGGATATAGGCCGTGAGACACTGCCGTTGCAGGAAATAGCACCTGTCAGCGGCTGTTATACCGGCGGTGAGATCATGCGTTTCGGAAATAAGCTGAGGGTACTGAATTCGACTCTTGTGCTGGTATGTCTCCGAGAAGGGCCTGAAAGAAGTGGAGAAAGCACATTAAAGATTGAGAAGCATGACAAGTCGCTTATTTCACGTATCACCCATTATGTAGGCGTGATTTCTGCGGAACAGGAAGCTCAGAAGGCCGAACTGGAAATAAAGCAGAAGGAACTGACTGAAGCCCTGTCAATGGCACAGTCAGCCAACCGTGCCAAGACAACGTTCCTCAACAACATGAGCCATGACATACGTACGCCTATGAACGCCATAAAAGGTTTCACGTCCATGGCCAAGATACATATCGGTGACAAGGAAAAGCTGTCGGGCTACCTGAACAGGATTGACATTGCCAGCCAGCAGCTTCTCACACTTATAAACCAGGTGCTTGAAATGTCCCGGATTGAGTCTGGCATGACTGAGCTTTCAGAAAAGTGCGTGAATATAAGGGACCTGTTCAGTTCCTTCATAACCGTAATTTCCGAACAGACAAAAGAGAACGGGCAGGATTTCAGTTTCTCATTCATCGACATCAGCCATGTTTTTGTTCTGGCCGATGAAGCCAGAATAAGCCAGATACTGATGAATGTGGTAGGAAACGCAATGAAGTACACGCCCAGAGGTGGTAAAATCAATCTGGAGCTGAAAGAGATTCCAAGCGGGCGGGATGGCTTTGCAAGATTTGTCATTACCGTACAGGACAACGGCATAGGAATGAGCAGCGAATACCAGAAGATTCTCTTTGACCCGTTTACGCGTGAAAACAACACGACTGCAAGCAGGATACAGGGGACTGGTCTTGGCATGACCATTGTCAGGAACATTATCGATCTTCTTGGTGGAACCATTGACGTGCAGTCGGAACTTGGAAAGGGTACGACTTTTGATATGACGCTGGACTTGAAGACCGATGACCGTTTCCTGCCTGAAACGCCCAAGAACGTGCATGAAAACAATGTGTCATTTGCCGGCAGGCGCGTGCTGCTTGTTGAGGACAATGAGATGAACATGGAAATTGCCCGTTTCATTCTTGAAGACATGGGGCTGGAAATAGAAGAGGCCACAGACGGTGATGAGGCCGTTGAAAAAGTCCGGTGCCATATTGAAAAAGGTGAATACAGATACTATGACATTGTTTTCATAGATATCCAGATGCCCAGGATGAACGGTATAGACGCTACTGCTATGATACGGAAGATTCCGGTCCCGGATGACATACATCTGCCTGTCATAGCAATGACGGCAAATGTCTTTGAAGAGGACCGCAAGGCCGCACTTGCCGCCGGCATGGATGACCATATCGGCAAACCAATTGACAGGGATCAGCTTATTGACGTGATGAAAAAATACATGTAACCATTATGAAAAAAACGGAAAGACCGCTTCTTACACTGTTTCTCATCATTTCTGCCGCCACCATTCTGGTAGCAGGAGTCTTGGTGAAGTTCACTCACGAGAACCGCAACCGGATTAACAGCCAGAACCACGAATACCTTATTGATGCGACCCGCAAGATGGCTGCCGGCATTGATTCGGAACTTGATGCCGGATTTGAAAACATCAGGTTCATTGCCGGCATTCTGAGCAACTACCAGACTGGCATGGAAATAGACCTTGACCAGCTGCGTTCCTTTATGAAATCATCGGTCTTTGACTTCATTGAATTTGCCGACACCGAAGGCTGGAACCATACAGTCCTGGGGACAAAGACCTACGCCGGTGACCGCAACTACTTTACTCAAGGCGTACAGCAGGGAAAAACCGGCCTCGAGGTGGTGTACGATTCACGCGCCACACATGAGACGCTGCTCATGTTCTATGCCCCTGTATTTTATAAGGAAAAGATTATTGGAGCTGTAATAGGCGTGTATCAGGCTGCCAGGAAAATTACCGGACTGCTGTCATCCAAATTTTTCGGCAAGGATGCTCTGGCGTATCTGGCTGATCCTGATGGACGTGTAGTAGCCAGCAGCAGCCAGTTAGACACGCAGGCTGTGGTTTTCATTGACGACCTGCCTGAAGGAGGACGCAGGACCATACTCCCTGGCAACGGCTGGCAGATTGTACAGTATTTTCCGGAAGAAGCAACTGAAGCCATGGTTTCTGAAGCCAACTCTCTGGGTTACCATCTGTGCATAACCATTCTGTTTCTGTATGCCGTCATTCTTGTTACAACCGTGCTGTATCTGAGAAATAAACACAGCAAATACACCCAGACTATGGAGAAGGCACTGAGCAGTGCTGAAAAGAGCAGTCAGGCCAAGACCACATTCCTGAACAATATGAGCCATGACATACGCACGCCTTTGAATGCCATCACAGGCTTCAATGACATGGCGCTGCGTGAGCTTGGCAAGGACAATGACAAAGTCAGGTCATGCCTTATCAAGGTAAGCCGTTCCAGCGAGACCCTGCTCAAGCTGATAAGTGACATTCTGGAAATAAGCCACATTGAAACCGGAAAGGTCAAGCTTTCAGAAGACAATGTCGATATTTTGTTCTCTTTCATGGGCATTGAGTCCATGCTCAAGGAAATTGCACGCGAATCAGGCATCGGACTGCAGTTCACATTCGGTACGATTGAAGACAAGTTCGTCATTTATGATTCGTCACATGTCACAAGGATTTTCACGAATCTTATAAGCAATGCCATAAAGTTCAACCAGTACGGCGGATGGGTCAGAGTCCGATGCGAACAGATTGGACGCAGAGACCAGGACCACGGACTGTACCGCTATACCGTTGAAGACAACGGCATTGGCATGAGCGAAGAATTTCAGGAACACATGTTTGAACAGTTCACGCGTGAAAACAACACGACTGCCAGCCAGGTTCAGGGCATCGGTCTGGGACTGGCCATGTGCAAGGACCTGACAGAGCTTATGGGCGGTACTATAACATGCACCAGCATTAAAGGAAAAGGCACCACATTCACGGTGACGCTGCCTTACAAACTGCAGGACGGCCGCAACTATTCAATTCCTGAGATGGGCAACAGGCAGATAATAAGGGAATTCATCGGAAAGAAAGTCCTGCTTGTTGAGGACAATGAACTCAATTCGGAAATAGCCGCATCAATTCTGGAGGAGATGGGCTTTACTGTCACCTTTGCCAAGAACGGATCAGTGGCCTTGCAGATTATGTCCGCCGCAATGCCGGGAGACTTTGACGTCATACTGATGGACATTCAGATGCCGGTTCTTGACGGATATGAGGCTACGCGCCAGATACGTGCACTGGGGACTGAAATATCAATGATTCCCATCATAGCCATGACGGCAAACGCCTTTGAGGAGGACCGCCAGCAGGCCATTGAC
Organism: Candidatus Colenecus caballi; assembly: GCA_018065615.1. GTDB lineage: Bacteria > Bacteroidota > Bacteroidia > Bacteroidales > Bacteroidaceae > Colenecus > Colenecus caballi. The sequence goes on from JAGHSY010000045.1 coordinate 23,758, forward strand.
TGCGGAATGAATGACCATATTGCAAAACCCGTCAACCCGCAGCTCATGGCTGCCACCATTGCAAAATACGTATCAGGCAAACTTTGACACTATTCACGAGTGAGTCGTTACTGGCGGATACGCACATCCACCCCACTCCCTTCAAGAAGCTTCAGCACCTGCTGCATGTCTGTGTTGCCGTAGTGGTATGGGAACAGGACCTTGGGCCTGATAACACCGGCAGCAGCGGCCAGCTGTTCCGGGGTCATGGTGTAGGGCTGGTTGCATGGCAGGAAAGCCACATCAATGCCGGACGGGAGTTCCTTCATTTCGGGAATGTCCTCAGTGTCACCTGCAACGTATATGACAAATCCGTCAACGGTTATCAGATAGCCGTTGTCCCGGCCTTTTGGATGGAAATTCTGGCGGCCTTCCGTACTGTTGTATGCGGCCACGGCCTTCACTGTCACACCATCGCCAATCTCACGTACGTCACCCACATTCATAGCTTCACCCCTGCCCAGTTTCTGCTGGCTGGAGGTATTGGCAATAATCTGCGTACCTTCCTTAGTCAGCTGCTCAATTGCATCAGGGTCAAGATGATCGCCATGTTCATGGGTTATCAGTATGACATCGGCCTTGGGCAGGACACTGTAGTCTGTAACGGGCTGCGCTCCCTTGCCAACAGGATCGACATACAGCCATTTGCCACCAATCTGCATCCTCACGCTGCCGTGTTTTATGCAGAAAATGTTGATTTCCGTCCCATTCTCAGTTATGAATGAGTCCGATGTAGCATCCTGCGCCTGGCAGCCTGACACCGACACAAGCATACCAAACATACTTGCAAGCAATGTTTTCTTCATATTTATCACAAAATCTTAAAGTAGTGATTTATAATATTTTGACAGTCTCACGAGTGAGACGTGAGACTGTAGCGAATATAGCCAATTTACGCGAAACACCATATTATATATATATGAAAGTTGTCACCCTTTACGAGTGAGACGTAAAGGGTGTCGAAAAATGGCAGAACCGCACGTATCGGATTTTTCCCTATTTTTGCAATGTTCACTTTTGGAGTCATTTCCGGCACGCGCGCCGGCAGTGGCTCCTTTTTTGTTTAACCCACATTTCTATATTTATGAAAACAACAGACAAAACCGTGAAAGGGAAAAACAGCCGTCAGAATCCGGTGTTCAT
>JAGHSY010000063.1 GCA_018065615.1 Candidatus Colenecus caballi
CTAATAATACTGATTCCATTATAGTCTGTTTGAGAAGCCAAAAGTATAACTTTCAAACAGACACTGATGGCTTCAGCCCCCACTAAATATCGACTGAGCCATTTTGACGGTAACTACAGCTTGTCAGTTCCTTCAAATGCCACACTTCAGTTTTCTTTCATCGGTTACGCTACACAGACTGTGGCAGTAAACGGTAAGTCTGTAATCAACGTCACTCTGGAAGAGGACAGTGAGCTTCTTGAGGACGTTGTGATTATCGGTTACGGTGCCCAGAAGAAGGCCAACGTTACCGGTTCTATCGCCTCAATGGGCGGTGACAACCTGCGCGAGGTTGCAGCTGCCGATTTCTCCCGCGCTCTGGCAGGCCGTGTTGCCGGTGTCACAATGACGCAGACATCATCACGTCCGGGCGAGTCTATGGAAATCCGCATCCGCGGCCAGCGTTCACTTACCGCTTCAAATGATCCTCTCATCGTCCTTGACGGTGTTCCCTTCATGGGCAGCCTGTCAGACATCAGCCCCAACGACATCAAGAGCATGGACATTCTCAAGGATGCCGCATCGACCGCCATCTACGGCAGCCGCGGTGCCAACGGTGTCATCATGATCACCACTTATAAAGGTGTCCAGGGTGAAGACGCACAGATCAGCTTCAACAACTACATGGGATTCAAGAAGGCCATCAAGTTCCCAATGATGAGCGGTCCGGATTATGTGGCAATGCGTGCTGCAGCCGGAAAGTTCACCAATTCGGCCGATGAGAACGACAGCTATGACAATGACTGGCAGGACTCATATTACCGCACAGGCGTTGTCCGTAACCATGAACTGAGCGTCAAGGGAGGTACCAAGTCAGGCAGTTACCGTTTCGGACTTGGCTACTACAAGGATGAGGCTGTCATCCCGACTCAGGACTACGACCGTATTTCACTGAACGGAAGCGTTGACCAGACCGTTGCCAAGTATTTCAAGATTGGTTTCTCAACCAACACCAACTACAACCGCAACCATGGCAACCAGCTGGGCATGTATGACATCCTTCAGCTTTCACCAATTCTGACTGCAGACAAGGAACGTGCACAGATGCCTCTTGACAATGTTTATGTTCTTACAAAGGACAGACTGGAGACTCTGACAGACAAGTGGGTCAACGAAAGGTCAGGATTCGGTTCATACAACACCGGATATCTGCAGGTGGAATTACCTTGGGTCAAGGGTCTTACTTTCAAGGAGACTGTCGGTCTGAACTACAGAAACAACGAATCAGGTTCATTTACCGGCAAGGGTGTGAACAACTATGATTCGGCTGCTCCAAACAGCGCAAACTCAAGCACCAACCAGACTCTGAACTGGTCAGTTGAAAACCTGCTGACATACGACCGTACTTTCAACAATGTACATCATGTGAACGCTGTTGCCATGTATTCGGCTGAACAGACAACTTACCGTCAGTCCGGTCTTTCGGCAAAGAACATTCCCAATGAGCAGTTCCTGTACTACAACATTGGCCGTGCCAATGCTGAAGACATCACTGTAAGCCCCAACTCATTCAACTACTGGCAGGCCGGTCTGACTTCATGGATGGGACGTCTCATGTATTCTTACGCAGACAAGTACATGATTTCTGCCGCCATACGTCAGGATGCTTCATCACGTCTTGCCAAGGGACATCAGACTCACACATATCCAGCAATATCAGCAGGTTGGAATCTTGGTGAAGAAGATTTCATGCGCGGTATCAGCTGGATGGACGAACTCAAGCTCCGTGTAGGTTACGGTGAAACTTCAAACCAGGCCATCAGCCCGTATCAGACTCTGGGTTCACTTGGAACAATGGTTTACAACTTTGGTGACACCTATGCTACAGGTTATTATGTATCGACTCTTCCAAATGACAACCTTGGCTGGGAATATTCTACAACATGGAACTACGGTATTGACTTCACCCTGTTCAAGGGCAGACTGAGCGGTAGCGCCGAATATTATGTACAGCAGACCCATGACATTCTTCTCAGTCTTTCTCTCCCGTCAACGGCCGGTGTAGGCAGCTATACAGGTAACATCGGAAGCACAGAAAACAAGGGTTTTGAATTCTCTGTCAACGGTACAATAATCCAGAACAAGGACTGGCAGTGGGATATGGGTGTCAACTTCTATGTCAACCACAACAAGCTGACTTCTCTTGCATCAGGTTCTGATGATGACAAGGCCAACCACTGGTTTGTAGGCATGCCTATCAACTGCATATATGATTATGAATATGACGGTCTCTGGCAGGAAGGTGATGCCTATATGGATATCCTTGAGCCGGGTGCACAGCCTGGTGACATCAAGGTCAAGTATCATGGCGAATATGACGCTGAAGGCAAGCCAGTACGTGCCATTGACAGCAATGATATGGTTCCGACCAATGCCGATCCAAAGTTCCAGGGCGGTTTCAATACGCGCCTTGCATGGAAGAACCTTGATTTGAGCGTCATGGGCAGTTTCCAGTATGGCGGCATTCTTATTTCAACACTGCATTCTTCAAGCGGTTATCTGAACATGCTGACAGGCCGTCGCGGACAGATTGACGTTGATTACTGGACACCGGAAAATACCGATGCAAGATATCCAAGACCGGGCGGACTGCTTAGCGGTGACAACCCCAAATACGGTTCGACACTGGGCTACTTTGACGGTTCGTATCTGAAAGTCAGCAACATTACCCTTGGCTACAACTTTGACCAGATCAAGGCTCTCAAGGATTTCGGCATCAGCCGTCTGCGTCTGTACGCAACAGCCCAGAACCCGTTCGTTATCTCAGCATATACAAGAGAATGCGGTCTTGATCCCGAACCCAATGCCCGTGGTAATGAATTCCAGGCATCTGCCGGTTATCTGAGCACACAGCGCGTCATCGGTACCAACACTCCGAATACCCACAATTTCATTTTCGGTCTTAATCTTACATTCTAATCATGTCCAGTATGAAAAAGTTTAAATATTTGTCACTTATAGCAGCCGCTGTTCTGGCAACTTCCTGCTCAGACATACTTGACGAGCAGCCCAGAACATTCTTTGAACCTGGTTTCTTCCAGACCCAGGCCGGTGTTGAAGGCGGTATTACTGCGCTGTATTCATCATTGCGCAACTTCTACGGTCAGGCATATTACTACAACAGTAACACAACAGGTACCGATGAGGCTACATGGGGTCAGCAGGCCGATGGCAATTTCAAGGATGCAGACCTTTCAGGGGTAGGTTCTCTGAACTCTTCTTCCAGCAGGTCCGATGTCCTGTGGGGCGGTGCATTCACCTATATCAATACGGCAAGCGGCATTATTGAAAATGCCGAAGCTGCGGGACTGCCCGCATCTCTGATTGCTGAAGCCAAGTTCTTCCGCGCGTACTATTATTTCCAGCTTGTCCAGACTTTTGGCGGCGTACCATTGGATCTTGGTTCCGGAAAATTGAAATTCAACAGCACTCCAGTGCGCGTTTCAAAGCGCAATACCGTTCCTGAAGTCTATCAGGCAATACATCAGGATCTGACAGAAGCAATTGAAAATCTTCCTGATAATCCGCGTCTTACCGGCGGTGTTACCAAGACAGTTGCACGTCTGGTTCTTGCCAAGTCATATCTGACATTCGGCTGGTGGCTTGAGAATCCAAACAATATTGACACTTATCCCGCATGCAGCCGCACAGACCTGGACGGTCATGACAAGAACTGGTATTTCCAGCAGTCTCTTGACTTGTGCAAATATGCAATTGCCAATCCTGCAGGATATGGACTGTGTGAGACATTCCGTGATGTCAATCTTGCATCGAACGACCGCAACAAGGAAATTCTTCTTTGGGCTGACCACACCGAAAAGAGTGAGCAGTACAACGGCGGTAGCCTTTCATATGGTGGCGGCGGCGCTCCTGACAACTTTGCCGGCTGGATGCTCAATTGGAACCATGGTACAATCAGTCTGGATGGCGTTGCAGCAGTAGCACGTGAGGCCTCCCAGAATGTCGGCCGCCCCTGGACCCGTATGGCTCCAACACATGAGGCAATTCAGGTGTTCGTTGAAAGTGACATTACCAAGGACTCCCGTTTTGACGGTACTTTCACAACAGCCTACTATGGCACATGGAACAAGAACGGCAGTGACAAGGCATCACTTACCGGTGCTGACGGAACTCAGATTCCTCTGTATGGCAAGGTGCTGGAATTCGTTCCTACAGTTGTTGCCGGCATTGACTATTCAGTAAAAGGAGCCGGTGTAGGTGCAGGCAAGGTTGCAGGTCACAGCGAATATGTCATTGACCTGAACGGCATTAACCGTATTGCTTACCCCGCTCTTTGGAAACTTGGCTGTGACCGTACTGACTACAACCGTCTGACCGAGGTTGGAAGTCCGAATGCTGGCAGCACACGTCCGTATGACATCCTTAAGTTCTCGGACTTCTATCTGACAGCAGCCGAGGCCGCCTTCAAGCTGAACAACAATACCGAAGCCCGCAACCAGCTGCTTGTCCTGCGCAAGCGTGCAGGTGTATGGACATACAGGAACAATGATCGTGTCAATCTTGAGTCAGTTCCTTATGTGGCTGATTTCAGTGCAGACCTTGAGGCCGCAACTCCTGCAGTCATTGATCTGGACTATATTCTGGACGAACGCATGCGTGAGTTCTACGGTGAAGGTTTCCGCTGGTTTGATCTTGCACGCACCCAGACATGGGAGTCTCGCGCCGGTTCATACACAATCAGTGTGACATTAGGGGAAGGCGGTGCTGTAGAAAATGCCGCATGGGGTGACCATACTCCAAAGACCTTTACCCGTACCATTGAGAAGTACATGTACCTGCGTCCTATTCCACAGGGCCAGATTAACGGTATGGAGATGTCAAAGGAAGAGAAGGCCGCTTATCAGAATCCCGGATATGCGGTTGAATAATCAGATTTCGCTCATTTAGGGGCTCAGTCGATATTTAGTGGGGGCTGAAGCCATCAGTGTCTGTTTGAAAGTTATACTTTTGGCTTCTCAAACAGACTATAATGGAATCAGTATTATTAG